>NZ_JARJBC010000035.1:0-52491 GCF_029269905.1 Streptomyces silvisoli
GTGTGGGGGGCTCAGTTTGTCAATTCGGGGCGCCCCGCTCGTTGACGATCCGTCAGACCTCTACGACCACAGGCAGGATCATCGGGCGACGGCGGTAGGTGTCGGAGACCCACTTGCCGACGACCCGTCGGATGAGCTGCTGCACCTGGTGCGGTTCCAGAACGCCGTCCTCGGCGGACCTGAGCAGCGACTCCTCGATCTTCGCCACCACCGGTGCGAACGCCGCGTCCTCAATGCCCGAGCCGCGCGCCTGGATGTCGGGGCCGCCAACGATCTTGCCCGTCGTGCTGTCCACGACGACGAAAATGGAGACGATGCCCTCGTCGCCGAGAATGCGGCGGTCCTTGAGCGAGGTCTCGGTGACATCGCCGACGGACAGACCGTCGACGTACACATATCCCGCCTGCACCTTGCCGGTGATCCTGGCGACGCCGTCGACCAGGTCCACGACCACGCCGTCCTCGGCGATGACCGTGCGCTCCTTCGGAACGCCGGTGGCGATTCCGAGATCCGCGTTGGCCCGCAGATGGCGCCATTCACCGTGCACCGGCATGAGATTGCGCGGCTTGCAGATGTTGTAGAAGTACAGGAGCTCACCGGCCGACGCATGGCCGGAGACATGCACCCGGGCGTTGCCCTTGTGCACGACGTTGGCGCCCCAGCGTGTCAGCCCGTTGATGACCCGGTACACCGAGGTCTCGTTGCCGGGGATCAGCGAGGAGGCGAGCACCACCGTGTCGCCCTCGACGATCCGGATCTGGTGGTCGCGGTTGGCCATCCGGGAGAGCGCCGCCATCGGTTCGCCCTGCGAGCCGGTGCAGATCAGCACGATCTCCTCGTCCGGCAGGTCGTCCAGCGTCTTGACGTCCACCACCAGGCCGCCGGGAACGCGCAGATAACCGAGGTCACGTGCGATGCCCATGTTGCGGACCATCGAGCGGCCGACGAACGCCACCCGGCGCCCGTACTCGTAGGCCGCGTCGAGTACCTGCTGGATGCGGTGCACGTGGCTGGCGAAGCTGGCCACGATGATGCGGCGCTCGGCCTTGGCGAAGACCTGACGCAGTACCGGCGTGATGTCGCGCTCGTGCGGGATGAAGCCGGGGACCTCCGCGTTGGTGGAGTCCGACAGCAGCAGGTCGATGCCCTCCTCGCCGAGCCTGGCGAAGGCGGGCAGGTCGGTGAGGCGGCCGTCCAGCGGAAGCTGGTCCATCTTGAAGTCGCCGGTGTGCACGACCATGCCCGCGGGGGTGCGGATGGCGACGGCCAGGGCGTCCGGAATGGAGTGGTTGACGGCGACGAACTCGCAGTCGAAGGGGCCGATGCGTTCCCGGCGGCCTTCCTCGACCTCCAGCGTGTACGGCCGGATGCGGTGCTCCTGGAGCTTGGCCTCGATCAGGGCGAGGGTGAGCTTCGAGCCGATGAGCGGGATGTCGGGCTTCTCGCGCAGCAGGAACGGCACGCCGCCGATGTGGTCCTCGTGACCGTGGGTGAGGACGATGCCCACCACGTCGTCGAGGCGGTCCCTTATGGAGGTGAAGTCGGGCAGGATCAAATCGATTCCGGGCTGCTCCTCCTCCGGGAAGAGCACCCCGCAGTCGACGATCAGCAGCCGGCCACCGAATTCGAAGACCGTCATGTTGCGGCCGATCTCACCGAGGCCGCCGAGCGGGGTGATGCGCAGGCCGCCCTGCGGCAGGGCAGGGGGCGCCGCGAGATCAGGGTGCGGATGGCTCAAAAGTATCTCCTTACCACTCGCGCCACGTGCCCTACGCGGGTTCGTGGCGCGAGTGCGTCGTGCTGTGTTTCCGGTCCGGTATTCAGTTGTGAAGTCTTTTGCTAGAGCTGTACCCCGCCCGCGGCGAGATCCCTCTTCAGCTGCTCGGTCTCGTCCTCGGAGAGTTCCACCAGGGGCAGCCGTAGCGGCCCGCCGGGCAGGCCCTTCAGGCCGAGGGCGGCCTTCACCGTGATGACGCCCTGGGTGCGGAACACGCCGGTGTAGACGGGCAGCAGCCGCTGGTGGACCTCCAGGGCCTTGGCCACGTCGCCCGCGAGGTAGGCCTCGACCAGGGAGCGCAGCTCGGGCGTGACCAGGTGGCTGACGACCGAGACGAAGCCGACCGCGCCGACCGACAGCAGCGGCAGGTTGAGCATGTCGTCGCCGGAGTACCAGGCCAGGCCGCTGCGCGCGATGGTCCAGCTGGCCCGCCCGAGGTCGCCCTTGGCGTCCTTGTTGGCGACGATGCGCGGGTGCTCGGCGAGCCGGACGATGGTCTCGGTCTGGATCGGGACACCGCTGCGGCCGGGGATGTCGTAGAGCATCACCGGGAGGTCGGTGCTGTCCGCGATGGCGGTGAAGTGCCGGTACAGGCCCTCCTGGGTGGGCTTGCTGTAGTACGGCGTCACGGTGAGCAGGCCGTGGGCTCCGGCCCGTTCGGCCTGGCGGGCGAGTTCGACACTGTGCCGGGTGTCGTTGGTGCCGACACCGGCGACGACGAAGGCGCGGTCGCCGACCGCTTCCCGTACCGCCCGCACCAGCTGCTCTTTCTCCGCATCGCTGGTGGTCGGGGACTCGCCGGTGGTGCCGTTGACGATCAGGCCGTCGTTGCCTGCGTCCACCAGATGGGCGGCGAGGCGCTGTGCGCCGTCGACGTCGAGGGCGCCGTCCGGGGTGAACGGCGTGACCATTGCGGTCAGGACCCGCCCGAAGGGGGTCTGCGGTGTGGAGGTCGGAGCCATGGGTCCAACGCTACTCGTAGCGAGTACGGGGGTGTCCCCTCGGGGACCTTCGCGGCTGCCCCAAGAGGCTGCTCAGAGGATTCCGGCGCTGCCTGCTCGGGGGTCCAAGCAGCACCGGAATCCGTTTCTGCAGCCTAGATGAACTTCACCAATACCCGCAATTTGGACACTTGAGGCACTGGTTCGACGGCCCGTGCGTCAGCGCACGTCAACTGGTGTCCGCACTACGGGGCGATACGTCCGTTGGCGTTGAAGGCCGCGTGGGTCAACGGCATGAGCTTGGCCCACTCCGCCTCCATCTTCTCGCCCACCATCTCGATCTCCCGCTGCGGGAACGAGGGCACCTTGGCCAGCTCGTGCTGGGTGCGCAGACCGATGAAGTGCATCAGCGAACGGGCGTTGCAGGTGGCGTACATCGAGGAGTACAGGCCGACGGGGAGCACCGAGCGGGCGACCTCGCGGGCCACACCGGCCGCCAGCATCTCCTGGTAGGCCTCGTACGCCTGGCGGTAGGAGTCCTGCATCACGCGTCCGGTCAGTTCCTGCTGCGCGGGGGTGCCCTCCACGAACACGTACTTGCCGGGACGGCCCTCCTGCACCAGCTTGCGGCTCTCGTCCGGGACGTAGAAGACCGGCTGCAGCTCGCGGTAGCGGCCGGACTCCTCGTTGTACGACCAGCCGACGCGGTGCCGCATGAACTCCCGGAAGACGAAGATCGGCGCGCTGATCAGGAAGGTCATCGAGTTGTGCTCGAACGGGCTGCCGTGCCGGTCGCGCATCAGGAAGTTGATGAGCCCCTTGGACCGTTCGGGGTCCTTGGCCAGCTCGTCGATGGACTGCTCCCCCGCGGTGGACACTCGCGCCGCCCACAGCACGTCCGAGTCCGCCGCGTTGTGCTTGACCAGTTCCACGGTCATGTCGCTGCGGAACCGTACAGCGGTCTCAGTGGAGGTGTCGGTCACCAGTGGTCCTTCCTGCCTGCGGTTGTCGCCTGGGGACGCCCAGGGGGCGGCGCCAAGCTTACGTCGAAAAATCCCCGGAGATTCCGGGGGAAACGGGCACTACCGGGCGGCTTCGTACGTTTCCAGGCCAGACGCCGAAGCAGGTGCGAGCCCACGACCAGGGAGGGTGCCCTATGTTCCGCCGGGGAGAGCCGGTTCCGTTCGCCTTCGTCGCCGAGGCGGACCGCTTCCGAAGCAATGTGGCCCCTCCCCCGCGAGAACGTGCCACCCGCGTCCAGCTCGCCGGGCGCATACTCGCGACGGTCACCGTGGTCGCCTCCCTGGTGGGTGCCGTCGTCCTCGGCATGCCCGCGTTGGAAGTGCACCAGCCGGGCACCACCGGCCAGCATTCGGCGACAGCCGCCCAGCACCGCTAGCGCCACCCGGCGCCGCGCCCGCTGTCGCAGAGCAGGCGTTGGCGCCCAGCCGCGCCTGACCGGCCGCTGAACGGCGCTGGTAGCCTCACCCGTCACAGAGCCACCCATGCCTGTCCGACGGAAGGGACGTCGACGCCGTGCCCCTGTCCTTCCTCACCGCCGACGGCGGCCACGACCAGCCTTCTGACGCCGCTCCCACCGCACGGCACCATGCCGCCAGGGACTCCGAGGACCATTGGTGGCGGCCGTACCGGCCGGGCCCATGGCGGGTGGCGATCGCCTCGCTGCTGCTGGTGATCGCCTCGTACCTGCTGTTCGCCGGGGTGATCGTGGCCGCGGCGGGCGGCCTGACCGGTGCCGGGCTGAGCGTCGGCACCGCGGTGCTGGTGATCGCCGGGGCGCTGCGGTCACTGCGGATGGGCGTCTGGGTGAGCGGCCGGGGGCTGCGGCAGGTCGGCCTGCTGCGTACGGTGACGGTGCCGTGGGGGCGGGTCGGGGCGGTACGCACCGCGCAGCAGCCGGTGAAGTGGCTGGCGCTGCCGCGCACCGTGCAGGGCCAGGCGCTGGTGCTCCAGGCTGCTGACGGCGCGGAGCCGCGCACCCTGATCACCGACCACAACGCGGACTTCCTCGGCCGCTCCGACGCCTTCGACCTCGCGGCGGACGTGGTGGAGGACTGGGCGACCCGCTCGCGCGGCTGAACCAGGCGGTGCGGCGGCACCGGGCCGCCGCACCCCGGGCGGGTGCCCTACCCCCGTACCGCCTTGCCGTCATGCAGGGCGATGGCCCGCTGCATCGCCTTGCGCGCCCGCGGGGTGTCCCGCGCATCGTGGTACGCGACCGCCAACCTGAACCAGCAACGCCAATCGTTCGGAGACGCCTCCGTCTCCGCCTGCCGCTTGGCGAACACCGCGTCGGCGGAGTCTCGGTCGATCTTGCCACCGGGGGTGCGCACCAACTCGTCCACCGGTAGGCCGCCTTCGGCGTCCAGCTCCTTGGCGAGCTGGTCAGCCCGGTGCGCGAAGCGGGTGGTCTGCCACAGGAACCAGGCGCCGATCAGCGGAATGATCAGCACGGCCACGCCGAACACGACGGTGATCGGGGTGCCCTGCTCGATGAGCACCACGCCCCGGTCGCCGGCCAGCACGAAGTAGACGACCAGGACGGCGGCCAGGACGAAATACGTGATCTTGGCGCGCACGTCCCTCAGTCCAGATCCATGAAGTGTTCGAGCCCGAAGGTCAGCCCCGGCACCTCGCCGACCCGGCGGGCGGCCAGCAGGATGCCCGGCATGAAGCAGCTGTGGTGGAGCGAGTCGTGCCGGATGGTGAGCGTCTCGCCGGTGTCACCGAACAGCACCTCCTGGTGGGCCAGCAGCCCGCGCAGCCGGACCGCGTGCACCGGCACCCCGTCCACGTCCGCGCCACGGGCGCCCTCAAGGCCGTGCGTGGTCGGGTCCTGCTGGGGCGCGATGCCCGCCTTCTCCCGTGCCGCGGCGATGAGTTGGGCGGTGCGGGTCGCCGTACCGGACGGGGCGTCCGCCTTGCCGCGGTGGTGCAGCTCGACCACCTCGACGGACTCGAAGAACCGGGCGGCAAGCTGCGCGAACTTCATGCCGAGCACCGCGCCGATGGAGAAGTTCGGCGCGATGAGCACACCGGTGGACGGCGACTCGGCCAGCCAGCCGCGCAGCGTGGCGAGGCGCTCCTCGGTCCATCCGGTGGTGCCGACCACCGCGTGGATGCCGTGGCGCACGCAGAACTCCAGATTGCCCATCACCGAGTCGGGGTGGGTGAGTTCCACGACGACCTCGGCACCCGCGGCGGTCAGCACGTCGAGCGAGTCGCCCCGCCCGAGCGCGGCCACCAGCTCCATGTCGTCGGCGGCCTCGACGGCACGTACCGCCTCGGAGCCGATGCGTCCGCCCGCGCCGATGACGGCTACCCGCAGCTTGCTGCTCATCTTTCGCGATTCCTCCGGTTAGGGGGCTTCAGTCCCGGCCGCGCTCAGGCCACGGCCTCGTGCAGCCGCGCCGCCTGCTTGCCCAGCGGGCCGATCGCGGCCAGCGACGGGCGGGCGTCCAGCACATCACGCGCCACCGCCCGTACGTCGTCCGGGGTGACGGCGGCGATCTTGGCCAGCATCTCGCCCACCGACAACTGCTCGCCCCAGCACAGCTCGCTCTTGCCGATGCGGTTCATCAGGGCCCCGGTGTCCTCCAGGCCAAGCACGGTGGAGCCGGACATCTGCCCGGCGGCCCGCCGCAGCTCCTCGTCCGACAGACCGTGTTCCACGATGTCGTGCAGCTGGTCGCGGCAGATCTTGAGCACCTCGCCGGTCTTGTTCGGCGCGCACCCCGCGTACACCCCGAACAGTCCGCAGTCGGCGAACGAGGTGGTGTACGAGTACACCGAGTAGGCCAGCCCGCGCTTCTCCCGCACCTCCTGGAACAGCCGGGAGCTCATGCCGCCGCCCAGCGCGGTGTTGAGCACGCCGAGCGCCCAGCGCCGCTCGTCGGTGCGGGACAGGCCGGGCATGCCGAGGATGACGTGCGCCTGCTCGGTGCGGTGGTCCAGCAGCTCGACGCGTCCGACGCTGCGCACCGTACGGGCGCCGGAGCGCGGTGGCGCCGGCAGCGCCATGGGGTCGCCCAGCGCGCCCGCCCGCTCGAAGGCGCGGCGCACCTGGCGTACCACCTTGCCGTGGTCGATGTTGCCCGCGGCCGCGACGACCAGGTTCGGCGCGCCGTAGTGCCGGTCGTAGAAGCGGGCGATCTGGTCCCGGGTCAGCGCGTTGATGGTGTCGACCGTGCCGAGCACCGGACGGCCCAGCCGGGAGTCGCCGAGGACCGCCGTGGTGAACAGGTCGTGCACCTGGTCGCCCGGATCGTCCTCGGTCATCGCGATCTCTTCGAGGACCACGCCGCGCTCCGCGTCCACGTCCTCGGCGGTGATCAGCGAGCCGGTGAGCATGTCGCAGATGACGTCGATGGCCAGCGGCAGGTCGGTGTCGAGCACCCGCGCGTAGTAGCACGTGTACTCCTTGGCGGTGAACGCGTTCATCTCGCCGCCGACCGCGTCGACCGCCGCGGAGATGTCCAGCGCGGTACGCCGCTCGGTGCCCTTGAAGAGCAGGTGTTCCAGGTAGTGCGTGGCGCCGTTGAGCTTGGGCGTCTCGTCCCGCGAGCCGACGCCGACCCATATCCCGAACGTCGCCGAGCGGACGGTCGGCAGGGTCTCGGTGACGATCCGCAGGCCGCCGGGGAGGACCGTCCTGCGGACCGTGCCGCCGCCGTCCTCGCCCTTGAGCACGGTGCGGGTGGTGGTACGGGGGACGGCCCGCCCCTCGGAAGAGGTGCGGGCCGTCCCACGGTGCGTTGCCGAGGTCACTTGGCGGACTCGTCCTTCGCGTCCTCGTCCGCGCCGTCCTCGCCCTCGATGACCGGGATCAGCGACAGCTTGCCGCGCTGGTCGATCTCGGCGATCTCGACCTGGACCTTGGCGCCGACTCCCAGCACGTCGTCCACGTTCTCCACCCGCTTGCCGCCGGCGAGCTTGCGGATCTGCGAGATGTGCAGCAGACCGTCCTTGCCCGGCATCAGCGAGACGAACGCGCCGAACGTGGTGGTCTTGACGACGGTGCCCAGGTAGCGCTCGCCGACCTCGGGCATCGTCGGGTTGGCGATGCCGTTGATGGTGGCGCGGGCGGCCTCGGCGGCCGAGCCCTCGGAGGCGCCGATCAGCACCGTGCCGTCGTCCTCGATGGCGATCTCGGCGCCGGTGTCCTCCTGGATCTGGTTGATCATCTTGCCCTTGGGGCCGATGACCTCGCCGATCTTGTCGACCGGGATCTTGATGCTGATGATCCGCGGCGCGTTCGGGGACATCTCGTCCGGAACGTCGATGGCCTCGCTCATCACGTCCAGGATGTGCAGTCGCGCGTCCCGGGCCTGCTTCAGCGCGGCGGCCAGCACGGAGGCGGGGATGCCGTCGAGCTTGGTGTCGAGCTGCAGCGCGGTGACGAACGTCTTGGTACCGGCGACCTTGAAGTCCATGTCGCCGAACGCGTCCTCGGCGCCCAGGATGTCGGTGAGCGTCACGTAGTGCGTCTCACCGTCGATCTCCTGCGAGATCAGGCCCATGGCGATACCGGCGACCGGGGCCTTCAGCGGCACACCGGCGTTCAGCAGCGACATGGTCGACGCGCACACCGAGCCCATCGAGGTCGAGCCGTTGGAGCCCAGCGCCTCGGAGACCTGGCGGATGGCGTACGGGAACTCCTCGCGGGTGGGCAGCACCGGGATCAGCGCCCGCTCGGCCAGCGCGCCGTGGCCGATCTCGCGGCGCTTGGGCGAGCCGACGCGGCCGGTCTCACCGGTGGAGTACGGCGGGAAGTTGTAGTTGTGCATGTAGCGCTTGCGCGTCTCGGGCGACAGCGTGTCCAGCTGCTGCTCCATGCGCAGCATGTTCAGCGTGGAGATGCCCAGGATCTGGGTCTCGCCGCGCTCGAACAGCGCCGAGCCGTGCACCCGCGGCACGACCTCGACCTCGGCGGACAGGGTGCGGATGTCGGTGACACCGCGGCCGTCGATGCGGACCTTGTCCTTGATGACGCGCTCGCGGACCAGCTTCTTGGTCAGCGCGCGGTAGGCGGCGGAGATCTCCTTCTCGCGCCCCTCGAACTGCGGCAGCAGCTTCTCGGCGGCCAGCGCCTTGACCCGGTCCAGCTCGGCCTCGCGGGCCTGCTTGCCGGCGATGGTCAGGGCCTGGGCCAGCTCGTCGCGGACTGCCTCGGTGAGCGCCTCCAGGACGTCGTCCTGGTAGTCGAGGTAGATCGGGAACTCGGCGGTGGGCTTGGCGGCCTTGGCGGCGAGGTCCGACTGGGCCTTGCACAGCGCCTTGATGAACGGCTTGGCAGCCTCAAGACCGGCGGCCACGACCTCCTCGGTCGGCGCCTCGGCGCCGCCCTCGACCAGCTTGATGGTCTTCTCGGTGGCCTCGGCCTCGACCATCATGATCGCGACGTCGCCGTCCTCGAGCGTGCGGCCCGCGACGACCATGTCGAACACGGCCTCTTCCAGCTCGCTGTGGGTCGGGAACGCCACCCACTGGCCGCGGATCAGCGCGACGCGCACGCCGCCGATCGGGCCGGAGAACGGCAGACCGGCGAGCTGCGTCGAGGCGGAGGCGGCGTTGATGGCGACCACGTCGTAGAGGTGGTCCGGGTTGAGCGCCATCACCGTGGCGACGACCTGGATCTCGTTGCGCAGGCCCTTCTTGAAGGACGGGCGCAGCGGGCGGTCGATCAGTCGGCAGGTGAGGATGGCGTCCTCGGAGGGGCGGCCCTCACGGCGGAAGAACGAGCCGGGGATCCGCCCGGCCGCGTACATCCGCTCCTCGACGTCCACCGTCAGCGGGAAGAAGTCGAGCTGGTCCTTGGGGTGCTTCGACGCGGTGGTGGCCGACATGACCATGGTCTCGTCGTCCAGGTACGCCACGGCGGAGCCGGCGGCCTGGCGGGCGAGGCGGCCCGTCTCGAAGCGGATGGTACGGGTGCCGAAGGGGCCGTTGTCGATGACGGCGTCGGCGTAGTGGGTCTCGTTCTCCACTATGGGGATTCTCCTTGTGTCTGCCCCCGGGCAACCGCCCGGGGACCCTCTGCGGTGGAGCGCCGCACGTGTGCCGACCCACGGTCCCGGCCGGGCCGGTCTTCGATCGAAGCCACCGGGTGCCGCGCTCGCGCGCTGCCCGGGGGCCACTACCGAGGACCGGCGCCTCTGGCACCGACTCGGCGGTCGGCTGGCGCGGGCGCTCCTCCTTCTTCCGAAGCCTCTACCCGAGGCTTCTCCGGTGTGAAGTTGTCTTCTGTGCGAAGTCGCCTTCGTCAGGTGGTACCGGGGCCAGCCTACAAAGCTTGCGGTCCGGTCACATGCGTGGCGTGGTCACACATACGGCAAAGGGAGCGGCCCCCAGGTCTGGGAACCGCTCCCTCCACGACGTCTTACTTGGCGCCCGCCGCACCACGGCGGATGCCGAGGCGGTCGACCAGGGTACGGAAACGCGTGATGTCCTTCTTCGCCAGGTACTGCAGCAGGCGGCGGCGCTGGCCGACGAGCAGCAGCAGACCACGGCGGGAGTGGTGGTCGTGCTTGTGGGTCTTCAGGTGCTCGGTCAGGTCCGAGATGCGGCGGGTCAGCAGCGCGACCTGGACCTCGGGGGAGCCGGTGTCGCTCTCAGAGGAACCGAACTCGGTGACGATCTGCTTCTTCGTGGCGGCGTCGAGCGACACGCGTACTCCTTCGAGTGGTCGTTGTCCGCGAGTGCCCCTGGTCTTCATCACAGACGGGTCTTGGATGACTCGGCGGACAGGCCGCATGCGGGCATGCAGCGATCACCCAGAGTACCAGCCGCTACCCGGAGGTCATCCCGCGGGCCGCCGCGTACACGTTCAGCACCGCAAGGCACAGCGGTACCAGGGAGAGCAGCACGGCGCCCTCCACCAGGTCGAGCAGTCGGCCCCAGAACGGGGAGACGCCCTTCTTCGGCACGATCAGCGCGATCGCGGTGAGCAGCCCGGCGCCCGCGG
Source organism: Streptomyces silvisoli (assembly GCF_029269905.1). NCBI lineage: Bacteria > Bacillati > Actinomycetota > Actinomycetes > Kitasatosporales > Streptomycetaceae > Streptomyces > Streptomyces silvisoli. The sequence goes on from NZ_JARJBC010000035.1 coordinate 10,703, forward strand.
CGACGCTGGCCGCCAGCCACACGGTACGGATGTCGACCTGGGCGCTGTTACCGGTGAGCAGGTCGCGCACCAGGCTCGACGGGGGGTTGAGGGACAGCCCGAGCACCAGCAGGCCGATCGCGGCGATCCCGGCCACCAGCAGGCAGGTCACCTGTGCGGTGTAGCGGAAGAGCCGGGCCCGCAGCAGCGTGGCCGCCCCGACGGCCAGTGCCAGCAGCTGCGCCCAGAGGGAGTGCGTGAAGCCGAGCACCGCGGCGCAGCCCACCACGACCGCCGAGCAGCCGCCGACCAGTCCGAGCAGCATCTCGTGGCCGCGCCGGGCGCGGGCGGCGATCCGCTCCTCGTCCACCGGCTCGTCCCGGCCGTCGGCGCCCTCGGCGCGCGGCGCGGTGTAGCCGATCGGCAGCCGGGCGAAGCGGGCGGACAGCGAGGGCAGGAAGGCGGTGACCGCGATCGCCGCGACGGCGCACGTGGCGGCGGTGTCGCTGGCGGACGCCTCGGTGAGGATCCCGACGAAGGTGGCCAGGGTGCCGACGCCGGACACGAACGCCGCCGCCACGAACGGGGCATCACCTTGCGGGGTGAACGCGATGAGCAGCGCTGACACCACCAGCACGGTGACGCAGCCCAGCAGGAACTGCAGCCGCCCCTGTCCCTGTCCGGGGTCGGCGGCGACGATGCCGGATCCGGCGATCATCAGCAGCGGCAGCGCGGCCAGCCCGAGCGCGACGGCGGAGCCGCGATCGTCGTAGACCCGGGCACGGACCGCCGACAACGCGGTGAGCAGCACCCCGGCCGCGCCCGCGATGACGCCGGGCAGGCTGTGCATGTCGTGCCGTACCGGGTCGGCGAACCACAGCACGAAGCCCATCAGGACCAGCAGCAGCACACCGCCGACCAGTCCGGCCGCCCGCATCAGGTCGTCGTTCCAGCGCCGCCGGTCTCGGGTGACGGCGGAGGCGACGGCGTCCACCACGTCGTCGTAGACCGCGGGCGGCAGCGACTCGGCGAACGGGCGCAGGGAGAGCAGTTCGCCGTCCAGCACGCGCTGCGCGGCGAGCGAGCGGGCGCCGTCGAGCACCGTGCCGTCCCGCCGCACCAGGTGCCAGCCGGTGGGCGCGCCGTCCGGCTGCGTCTGTCCGGACAGTCGCAGGATCTCGGGGTACACGTCGGCGAGCGCGATGTCCTCCGGAAGGGCGACATCGATACGGCTGTCGGGTGCGACGACGGTGACCCGGCAGAAGCCGGTCCCTGCGGTCGTGCTCACCTCGCGGTTCCCCCTAGCGTGCGTACGGTGCGGCAGGTGCGGGTGGTCACCCTATCGGGATGGCGAGTTGGCATGCCCAGTAGGATCGGCCGTCGCGCGGAGGGAGGCCGTCGCCACGGGGGCGCCGGTGCGGAACTTTCGTCTCCGCATTGAGGATTGATGCATCGGTGAGTGTGGTCGTCGTCAAGCGCCCGCCCCGGGCGGTGCCGCCCGAGGTCCCGACCGAGGAAGTGCGACTGGAGACCCCTCCCGAACTGCCCAGAACCCAGGACCAGGGCATCTTGATGGCCCTGTTGCCGATGCTCGGCATGGCCTCGTCGGCCGCCTTCTTCTTCATGCCGGGCCAGCAGGCGTTCATGAAGGTCATGGGCGGACTGATGGTGGCCTCCACGGGCGCGATGGCCATCGCCCAGGCGGTCAAGATGCGCCAGGGCCCCAGCGGTCAGATGTCGCAGGCCCGCCGCGACTACTTCAAGTACCTGGCGCAGGTGCGCAAGCAGGTCCGCAGGACGGCGGTGACCCAGCGTGCCGCCCAGTTCCACCAGCACCCCTCCCCCGACCAGCTGTGGTCACTGGTCGCCGAGGGCAAGCGGGTGTGGGAACGCCGCATCAACGACGAGGACTTCGCGCAGGTGCGCATCGGCCTCGGCCCGCAGCAGCTGGCCACCCCGCTGGTCGCGCCGACCACCGCCCCGGTGGACGAACTCGAACCGCTGACCGCCGCCGCGATGCGCCAGTTCCTCTCCGCCCACGGCGCCCTCGACGGCCTGCCGATGGCGGTCAGCCTGCGCTCCTTCTACCACCTGACCGTCTCCGGCGCCCCCGACTCGGTCTACGGCAGCGCCCGCGCCCTGCTCGCCCAACTCGCCGCCCTCCACTCCCCCGAGGACCTGGTCATCGCGGTCGTGGCGGGCCGCGGCGCGGCGTCGGAGTGGGAGTGGGCGAAGTGGCTCCCGCACACGCAGCTGCCGGGGGCGTTGGACGGGGCGGGGGCGCGGCGGTTGTTCTCCGACGACCTGGGCGAGTTGGAGGAGCTGCTGTCCAAGCACCTGGAGGGCCGACCGCGGTTCCACCGCAGTGGTGAACTTCTCCTCGACCAGGCGCATGTGGTGATCGTCGTGGACAACGCCACGGTGCCCGCGGAGTCGTTGATCGCCAGCCCCGAGGGGCTCCAGGGCGTCACCGTCGTGGAGGTGGTGGCGGGTGAACTGTACGAGCCGAGTGGGGCGTTGTCGGTGATCGTGCAACCCGGGCGGCTGCGCACCGAGACCGCCGACGGCATCGTGTACGAAGGCTCCCCCGACTTCCTCAGTGACACCGAGGCGACCGCACTGGCCAGGCAGCTCGCACCGCTGCGGGTGGGCAGCGGGGACGGTGAGGAACCCCTGCTGACGAACCTGGAGTTCACCGATCTGCTCGGGCTCGGCGACGCCGCCTCGGTGGACGCCGCACGGACCTGGCGGCCGCGCTCCCACCATGAGCGGCTCCGGGTTCCGATCGGCGTGGGCCAGGACGGCCAGCCGGTGATGCTCGACCTCAAGGAGGCGGCCCAGGAAGGCATGGGACCGCACGGCCTGTGCGTCGGGGCAACCGGTTCGGGCAAGTCGGAGCTGCTGCGCACACTGGTGCTGGGCCTCGCCGTCACGCACTCCTCCGAGACGCTGAACTTCGTGCTCGCCGACTTCAAGGGCGGCGCGACATTCGCCGGTATGTCCGAACTGCCGCATGTAGCCGCCGTCATCACCAACCTGGCCGACGACCTGACACTGGTCGACCGCATGCGCGACTCGATCACCGGCGAGTTGCAGCGCCGCCAGGAGTTGCTGCGCTCCGCGGGCAACTACGCGAACATCCACGACTACGAGAAGGCCCGGGCGGCGGGCGCACCGCTGGAGCCGCTGGCTTCCCTGCTGCTGGTGATCGACGAGTTCAGCGAACTCCTCACCGCCAAGCCGGACTTCATCGACATGTTCATCCAGATCGGCCGAATCGGCCGGTCGCTGGGTGTCCATCTGCTGCTCGCCTCCCAACGCCTGGAAGAAGGACGACTGCGCGGGCTCGACACCTACCTGTCGTACCGCATCGGTCTGCGCACTTTCTCCGCGGCGGAGTCCCGGGCGGCGCTGGGCGTCCCGGACGCCTACCACCTGCCGTCGCTTCCGGGTTCGGGGTATCTGAAGTTCGGTACGGACGAGATGGTGCGCTTCAAGGCGGCCTACGTCTCCGGCGCCTACCGTTCCGGCGTCACCCATTCCGGCACCGAGTCCCTGCCGGTGGAGAAGCGTCCCGTGCTGTTCACGGCGGCGCACGTGCCCGTGACCTACGCGATGCCCGAACCCGGATTCTCCCTGGCCCCGCGAAACGATGACGACTCCTCGCTGACCGACACCGTTCTCGACGTGATAGTTCAGCGGCTCGAAGGACAGGGTCCACCGGCCCATCAGGTCTGGCTGCCGCCGCTGGACAAGGCGCCCTCGCTCGACGAACTGCTCCCGCCGCTGGCTCCGGTGGAAGGCCGTGGCCTGACGGCTCGGGAGTACCCGCGCCCCGGCGGACTGGTCGTTCCGCTGGGCGTCGTGGACAAGCCGTTCGAGCAGCGGCGCGACACCCTCTACCGGGACTTCTCCGGTGCGGCGGGCCACATGCTGGTGGTCGGTGGTCCGCAGTCCGGCAAGTCGACGCTGCTGCGCACGCTCATCAGTGCCTTCGCGCTCACCCACACTCCGCGGGAAGTGCAGTTCTACGGGCTGGACTTCGGTGGCGGCTCGATGAGCTCCATCGCCGATCTGCCGCATGTCGGCGGTACCGCTTCGCGTCTCGACCCGGAGAGGGTGCGCCGTACGGTGGCGGAGGTCGCCGGAATCCTCGCGCGCAGGGAGGAGTTCTTCCGCGCCCAGAGCATCGACTCGATCACCACGTATCGTCGCCGCCGCGCCGCCGGAGACCTTCCCGACGAGAGTTGGGGCGATGTCTTCCTCGTCGTCGACGGGTGGGGCGCCTTCAAGCAGGACTACGAGATGTACGAGCCGGTGGTGACGGACATCGCGCAACGCGGCCTCGGCTATGGCATCCATGTGGTCATCAGCGCTTCCCGGTACATGGAGGTGCGGCCCGCGCTCAAGGACCAGATGCTCAACCGCCTCGAACTCCGCCTTGGCGACCCACTGGACTCGGAGTTCGACCGCAAGGTCGCCGCGAACGTCCCGGCGGGGGTCGCCGGTCGCGGTCAGCTCCCCGAGAAGCTGCACTTCATGGCTGCGCTACCGCGGATCGACGGAGCCAGCACGGTGGAGGGCCTGTCGGACGCCACCGCGGCCATGGTCCGCACCGTCGACGGCGCTTGGGCCGGCCCGCACGCGCCCAAGGTCCGGCTGCTGCCGCGCATGCTCCCGGCCGACGAACTGCCCAAGGGGTTCGAGTTCCCCGACCAGGGCTTCGCCATCGGCCTGGACGAGAACAACCTCGCTCCGGTCTTCGTCGACTTCGAGACCGACCCGCTCTTCGTGGTCTTCGGAGACAGCGAGTCCGGAAAGTCCTCTCTCCTGCGGCTCATCGCCAAGCAGATCTCGGAGCGGTACACGCCGCAGGAGGCACTCATCGTCGCGGGCGACTACCGGCGTTCGCTGCTCGGTGCGCTGCCGGAAAGCCATCTGCTGGAATACGCCCCGATGGCGTCCTCGCTCGAACTCCACATGAACGAGCTCAACGCCCTGATGCAGCGGCGTGCGCCCAAACCGGACGTAACCCCGCAGCAATTGCGTGACCGCAGTTGGTGGCAGGGCCCGCAGTTCTTCATCATCATCGACGACTACGAACTCGTCTCCACCGGGCCAAGCAACCCGATGTCGGTTCTGGTGGAGAACCTTCCGTTCGCCCGGGACGTCGGCATCCGCTTCATCATCGCCCGCAGTTCCGCGGGAGCGAGCCGCTCGATGTACGAGCCGTTCATGCAGCGCCTCAAGGAACTCGGCGCCCAGGGCGTGGTGTTGTCAGGCGACCCGGGAGAAGGGGAGATCCTGGGCAACGTCCGCCCGCGCCCGATGCCGACCGGCCGTGGCTTCTTCGTCTCACGCAAGCGCGGCACACCACTGGTCCAACTGGGCTTCCTGCCCGAGCAGTAGCCACCGCGGCGCTGACCATCGCCACGATGCGATGGTCAGCGCCGTTTGCTAGCGTCGATTGATCGTCTGCCACCAGGAGGGGGACCGGGATGTCCGGCGACAAGGGGGACTTGAAGTCGAGCTCCCAGAGCAAGAAGGACGCCGTATCGGCGCTGAAGGGACTGGAAGAGGACCTCAAGACAGACGGCAGTTGGGCGGACAGCTCTACGCACGACGCCGTCAACACGCTCAAGGGGTGGGACACCGCGACAGGGCTCAAAGACGCGCTGACCGAATGGGGCCAGCAGGTGAATGACCTACGCAACCGCTTCCTGGGAGAGCAGACGGCCCTGGGCAAGACCAACACGCTCTTCGTGGGCAACGACGGTGACACCTCCGGCCAGTTCTCCATACAGCCGCGGATGCCGCTGTCACCGCAGGACCAGTACCCGCCGTTGGTCCTCAACCCCAGCCCCACCTCGAAACTGTCGGACTACTAGGGGTAGCCGTGCCTACGTACCAGCAGGTCATCAGCGCGGACCTGTCGAAGCTCACCGATGCCGCCAAGAAGTGGGACGAGATGGCAGGCAAGTTCGACACCATGGCGACCACCTACAAGAACAAGGTGCAGAGCACGGGTGTCGACGGCAGCTGGTCAGGTCTCAGCCAGCAGGCGTACGCCCCCGCATCGATCAAGACCCTCGCTGACATTAACGCCGCCAAGAAGGAAGCCACGGCCGTCGCCTCGCTACTGCGCCAGGCGGAGGGCAAGCTCAGCGAGCTCCAGGGCAACGTCAAGAAGGTCGTCTCGGACGCCGAGCACGCGGGCATGAAGGTGGACGAGAACGGCATCGCGTCCTTCGACTACAGCAAGGTGCCGGCACACGAGCAGAACTCCATCGCGCACGACCCGGACCTCCACGAGGTGGAAGGCCAGTGGACCCGCCGCGTTGCCGACGCCGTCCAGGCCGTCAACGACGCGGACTACGGCATCAAGCTCGCCCTCCGGGACGCCTCCAACTACCAGCCCCTAAACCTCAACGGCGTCGCCTTCAACGCCAACGCCGACGGCGACCTTGAACGCGACGAGGGCCACCAGGCCGCCAACCTCGCCCTGGAACTCGACTCCAAGGGAAAGCTATCCAGCGAGGACATGCAGAACCTGGAAAAGCTCATGCGCGCCAATTCGCATGACAAGGACTTCAGCCAGACGCTTCTCACCGACCTCGGCGCCGGCGGCACCATCCAACTCACCAACCGGCTCAACGACCTCGCGTACTCCACCGACAAACGGAACCAGACGCAGTACCTGAGACTGGAGACCGGCTTCGCAGACAGCCTCGCGGCGGCCACCAAGGATCCTGGGTCTTCCTTTTACAAGCGGTGGCGCGATGATCTACAGAAGGCGGGAGTCCGGGAGTACCGGCTCCCCATCGACGACGTTCCCGGGTGGTACAACGTCCGCGGATACCAGAGTTTGGTGTCCCTCATGGAGCACGGGAGCGGTTACTCTCATCAGTTCCTTGACGACCTGGGCGACGATCTGATCAGCGCCGAGAAGAAGAACAAGGACATATGGCACCTGAAGGATTCGTATGTGGACGCCGGCCGTGCATGGGGTCTCGCAAACGATCCGCTCGACGGCGTTCTCGGCATCATGAGCCACGATCCGGGCGCCGCGACCTCATTTCTTGACACGCGAACCAGCGCGGGCCAAAGCCGCTTCGACTACCTAGTCAAAGACCGCGACTGGAACATCGTGGATCACACTCGCTGGCAGGGAAACATAGAGATTCCGACGTCTCCGTCCATGGACCCCAACGGACCCAAGGGGTTCGCGGCAGCACTTGAAGCCGCGGTCACCGGGCGACCGTACGGCGATGACGGCCCCCCGATCAGGCACTCGGACGCAAGTGCCGCGATCATGCGGCACACCGTGAATCTATTCGGCGACAACCCAAGCCTTATCTCGGATGGTGGCAGGTTCTCGTCTATGCGAAGCACCCTGGGCGACATGACTGCGGAATACATGGGCGACTTCCAGCGCAGCATGTACCATTCCTACGACCTACCCACATTCGGCAGTAGCGCAAACTTCGACGGCCAAAACGTGGCTCCCTTCCTCGCCACCATCGGGCAAGACCCACACGCCTACGCTGCCATCACGGGCGCACAACAAGCATATACCAGCAACCTCGTAAATGAGGCCATCAACGAGGGTCATTCGGACTCCGGAAATTCCATTGACGGCCGTATAGCGAATGCCGTGGGCCCCGGCGCCGAAATCTCCGGCATCATGAGTGAAGCGCGCTCCGAAGCAATTCACTCGGCTCACACCGCAAGCGACAAAGCCTTTAACGACAAGGTTGATATCGCCGACCAATGGGCTCTCCGCGTGCTGGGGGTAGGCATGGGAGCAGCTAAGATCCCGGAGGAACTTTCCGGCGTCAGCACTGTCGAGGGTTGGTTGCAAGACGACATAAATCAGAACATCATGAACAGCATTCATCGTGACACGACTGTCGTGGCACAACACGACGCCGGGGACACGTACGCAAACGGCCGATTCGCCGCAGTTGATGCAGCTAGAGCTGCAGTCGCGCGCGCAGGTGCGCAGAATCACCTCTCACAAGACACCATCAGGTCTCTGCAGGATTCGGCTGGGGGTGCCGTCTCGACACACTTCGGCGCAGGAACAAGCTGGCAGAAATCACGTAACGGGTGACAGGTCCACTGAAAGGTTCACAGCTGTGGGTGTAAGATCCGCTCCTTGCCCCAAGGGGGCAATCGCCACCTTGCTGTGCGTCGCACTAGGCGCAACACTAACTAGCTGCGGCAGCCAAGCACGATTTGTACCGCAAACACTGTGCGGCCTCACAGTGGAAAAGTCCCTGTATTCGCCGCTGTTCCCAACCGGAAAGAGCGTCGAACAATGGAATTCCGGATTCACCAAGGAAGGGCCGGCGTCCCTCAAGGGGGACGCAAACCAAGGATGCTCCTATAGGATTGACAGCAAGGAGACCTTGGGGCTGGAGGAGAAATGGTACACCGTAGACCCTCGGTCAAGGGTAGCCATAGGCGATGCCGCACGCCAGTCCTCGGATGGCCCTGTAAGTAATTTCAAAAAAATCGAGGGGAAGTATGAAGCCGCCTCGTGGCATAATGATACAGGGGCGACGGTTGGGAGCATCGTCAATTGCTCAGCTCCCGGCATTTCCACAAAATGGCGTTACGCTCTGTTCATCAACAAGGACAACGCCACTGATGAAGATGAGCAAGTTCTGAGGAAGCTCATCAATCCTGCGATGCAGGCTTTGCTTGACCTGCGTCCATGCCAGAAGAATTAATAGGCGCCGGGTACGGCCGCAAGCGCTCATCAAAGCTGTGGGGTGGACACCCATGGTGCCCACCCCGCAGTCATTTGAGGTCTCGCTCAGGCGTGGAAGTAGCCCGACGCCTTCTTGTCCGTCGCGTGGTAGCTGGCGTGAGCCTTCTCGACCCTGCCCGCGACGTCGTTCAGGACGTTCTTGATGTGTTCCGTCCGCTGCCGCCAAACAGTGTCGGCCTGGACGAACGCCTGGCGTGCCTCGCCGTCCCAGGTCTGGGACACGCTCTCCACCTCGGCACGCAGGCCGTCCAGCTCGCCCGCCAGAACCTTCGCGGCGTTCCTCAGAGTTTGGGCGGCCTCCTGCAGCGAGGAGTAATGAACCTTGAGATCGAGGTCAGACATCATGCCCCCTGATGTGAAGTCAATTGCTTTGAGTGCGGCGTTACGTGGCTTGATCCCGTCAAGCCGGAACCGGCCTAGTAACCGGCGAGGCCGCTCCTCAGGTCCCCGGACAGGTTGACGCGCTTGAAGTCGTCGGTCACCTGTTCGTCGTTGGCATGGGTGCCGACCTTGGTGTCGTGCACAGCCTGCTTGATGACGTCCAGTGCCTTACGCAGCGCGAGGTGATCGTCATTCAGGTCCTGCTGCGCCTTGGTGAACGCCGAGGCACCGAGGCCCTTCCAGTCCGCCTGCAGCTGGGCGAGCATGTTCGACAGGTCGCCCAGCTGCTTGGTCATCGAGTGGCTGGTGTCCTCAATCCTCCGTTCGAGCTTGTGAATCCGCTCGTAGTTAAGCGACGTCTGCTGGGTCATTAACTGCCTCCCCCATGATTTTTCGGACTCCGCGGGTCACCATGTGCGACTCGCGTCGATCTGACACACGCGCGGAAGTAAGCGCGGACGTAAGCCTCTCGCGTCACTCTAGTAGGTGGACACGACAATCCCAACACGCCTATATGCTGGGCAAGTTAGGCCGACCTACGTCGCACCACGAATGCCGCCACCCCTCCTACGACAACGGCCGCGCCAAGACCGAGCAGGACCCACAGGGTCGTGTTGCCGCTCCCTGCGGCGGCCTCGGCTTCCCCGTGCTGCGGTGCCGACGACACGGCCTGCCCGGCCTTCGAGGGCGCCGGAGAGGACGACGCCGACGCCGGGCCGTTCGGCAGTGGGTAGACGTTGGCCGCGCCGGGGTCGCCTTGGTGCTCGAGCAGGACCATCCGGGGACGCACGAACCCGTACCCGACGTACTCGCTCGGCACCTTGCCTTCCGTCGGCCTGCCAGCCGTCTCGATCAGGGCGCGCAGCACCTGGTTCCCGGTCCAGCCCGGGTGAGCGGACCAGACAAGGGCAGCGGAGGCAGAGGCGAGGGCAGTTGCCTGGCTGGTGCCCCCACTGGAGCAGTAGCCCTCACCATTGGCACACCGCATCGGAATGTCGTCCCCTGGCGCTGCGAGGGCGAGTTCCGACCCGTGGTTGGACCACTTGGTAACTGTGAGGCTCTTGTCCACGGCACCCACCGCTACGACGCCTGCCATCGATGCCGGGGCCGTAATCACATTGTCCTTGTCGCCTGCGTTCCCCGAGGAAGCAAACATCAACACGCCCTTACGGTCGGCATAGTCAATGGCCTCACGCAACCCGGGTATTTCACCAGGCAGTTCAATTCCGAAGGACATGTTGATGATACGGGCGCCGTGATCCACCGCATACCGGATTCCCCTGGGGGCAGTGTCCATGGAGGGGGCCTTCACGTTGTACCTCAGAGGAAGGATCTTCGCGCGAGGTGCGAGCCCCTGGATTCCACCACCAGCGCCTGTTCCGGCGATCAGCGCCGCCATCTCCGTGCCGTGGCCAGTGCGATCCTCGGTCTCACCGGCCTTTCCATCATTGAGGTCTTCGCCAGGTACGAGCTGCCCCTGAAGTTCAGGCGCCGAGGGGTCAACTCCGCTGTCAACGACGGCGACCGTCACGCCTTGTCCCGAACTCACCTTCCACATGCTGTCCGCCTGCATGGCGTCCAGGTACCACTCGTGAGAGCGCGCATCATCGGCAAAAGCTGCCGGAGTCATGGCACCGGAAAGCACGGCACAAGCGCTGAAAGTCACGAGCAATGGCGCAAGCCGACGTCGTGTCGTACTACTAGTCAACGTCCGCATTGCGCCGTTGCCTCCACCTGGTCCTATGGTTCCGTTCGGCCTAGTTGATGACGGGCGGCACGACGTCCTGTCGGCTCACGTCCCAAGTCTCTTCGTCTTCTTCGAGGTAGTCGGGTCGCGCGGTAGACGTGCGTCGCCTGGTCACCGACCGGTCCCCGGCGGAAGGCAACATCCCGGTCCCCCGGCCTTCCCGCACCAGTCCGGATCCGCCCGGCGTGAACTCCCGTGCACCCGAGGCTGAGGCGCGCACCTCGCCAACCACACCGCCCGGCTCAGAGGCCAGTCGACGTCCCGGCCCTATCAGGCCTCTTTCCGCAGCGCCCATGCCTGCCCCCATCGGCCCTCGGAACATCGAGCCACGCGGTGTCGTGGACTCTCCTTCTCCGCCGATCACAGTCGCCCGGGGCATGCGAGTAGAGGGTGTGGAAGTGCCATTACGACTGGGGATACCTCCCACGATCCCATCGCCGCCAGGTTCACTCGGCGCTTTCCCCAACACTGGCGGGCGATCGTCGCCCAGACCACCGACGTTCGCGGGTCCGCTGCTTGAGCCGACCGGGCCACGCGGGGCCACAGCGCCCAGACCGCTCCCCGAACCGCCAAGCGGCGGAGGGACCAGCATTCCACCCGGCTGAGGGGTGGACGGCCCCTTGGGCGTCTCCATGCCGTGGTCCACGGGCGGTGGCGGAGTAGCAACCGGGGCCGTTGAATCAAGAGACGTATGTGGAGTGGTATCGCCCTCCGGCACCCCGGAAATGTGCGGTGCTGTTGATGTGCCGCGCGGCGAAGCCGTTCCCGCTGTGGAACCATCCGTGCGCTCACCCTGCGATGTCGCTCCCCCGTACGAGCCACCGTCCGGACTACCGACACTGGATGTAGGGCTCGACGAACCGTAAGGTCGGTCGCTGAGAAAGCTGTCATTGCTTCCCCCCGACGCCACCTGCGCCGGCAACGGCTGGAAGTTCGGCATCGGCTCCCCCTGGATCACCTCCTTCGCCGTCACATATGTCGAGGCCACCTTGCTCACCTGGGTGATGGCCTCATTGTGGTCCGAGGAGTTCGGCTTGGCGTCGGGGGACAGTGTCCGCACCACGCTTTGCGCCTGGCCGAGGGCGTACCCGGCGGCGCTCATGTGGTCACCCGCCACATAGGCGACGTGAGCCAGCTTCAGGCTCTGGTTCGCGAACTGGTTTCCCCAGTCCTGGAACGCGGTGGCGCCTGCTCCTTGCCACTGTCCGCCCGCCACCGCCACATAGTGCTTGAGTTGGTTCGCGATGTCGGTGATCTCACCGTGCGCGTCCAGCAGGGCGTGCCCCACGCTGGTGATGTCGCTCGGGTTGCCACTCTCCACCAGTGCCCGCAGATCCTTCACGGACATGCCCTCGAAGTTGTGGCTCTCCATCGCGTAGCACTCGAAGACGTCGCTTTGGCCCGCCTTCGCGTCGTCATACTGACCCATGAGACTCCCCCGTCCTACGCAACGACCGACTTGCCGTGGCCGTCAGGCGGTGGGGCGGCCGGTCCGCTCGGCTTCGGCGCCGTGTAGTACTGCGCGGTCCTCTTCTGGATCTCACGCAGCCGGTCCGCCTGCTCCTGATCGATGCCGTCGTAGCCGCGGTCGATGATCTGGACGGTGATACCCAACGCTTCGAGCTGGTCGCTGAACGTCTGCGACAGGGTGACCAACTGCTTGTGCACGTTGTCGTAGAGCGCGTGCAGATCGTCGGCCTCGGCGAACTTCCCGCCGAACGACGCTCGCGAGACCGCCTGGCCGCCGAGCTTGGTGTGCGAGGCCGCGGACTGCTCCAGTTTGGTCAGCAGGTCGTTGATGCGCTTCTGGATATCCAACAGCGCGTCGGGCTTGCGCCCGAATCCCGACGTGCCGTTGTCAGACACAGCCACGGTCCGCTCCCCCTTACAACGCCTTTAACACTGCCTACCACCCTATCGAGTGCCACTGACAGCCCCAACCGCGTTGCAGCCAACCACGTGTCGCCCAAGGTGACTTGGCTCACCACTCCGATCAGCCCCGCCCGATCCGGCGCGACGACCACCAGCGGCCAGGCCGATCTCCCATGCCCGTGGTCCGGTCGAGCCAACCGAGCCGACACATCGCGTCCCGTCGCACGGCGTACTTGACGCCTCGTCAGACTCACGGTACCCAGGAAGCGCATTTGGTCGGTCTATCGGAGTTCGGTCGCAGGTGTCGGTTGGGCCTTGGTCCTCGGCGGAGGGATCGTTCGTGAGACGACGCGGTGCTTGGGTTTCTGCGGTGGCCGTGTGGCGGTTGCCGTGTTTGTTGGGTGCGCTGCTCCTGATGGTGGGGGTGACCGCCGGGGCCACCTCGGCGGCGCCCAGGGACGCGGCCCCGCGGCCGTTGTCCCAGGTGGTGCCGGTGCCCGCGGCCGTGCACGAGGGTGGTGCGCCGTACTCGATCGGTGAGCGCACCGCCATCCGGGTGCCGGAGGGCTCACCGGAGGCGGTGCGCGTCGGGCGGTATCTGGCGGCGCTGCTGCGGCCGTCGACGGGGTATCCGCTGCCCGTACGGCCCCTGGCGGCGGGCGGGCGTGACGGGATCGTGCTGGCCCTCAGCGGCCACGCCGAGGGGCTGGGCGAGGAGGGTTACCGGCTGGACGTCACCAGGCACGGCGTGGCCATCACCGCCGAGCGGCCCGCGGGGCTGTTCCACGGGGTGCAGACACTGCGGCAGTTGCTGCCCGCCGCGGTGGAGGCGCGGACGCCGCAGCCGGGGCCGTGGACGGTCTCCGGCGGGACAGTCACCGATGCCCCGCGGTACTCCTACCGCGGGGCGATGCTCGACGTCTCGCGGCACTTCTTCACCGTCGCCGAGGTGGAGCGGTACATCGACCAGCTGGCGCTCTACAAGATCAACTATCTTCATCTGCACCTCTCGGACGACCAGGGGTGGCGGATCGCCGTCCGGTCCTGGCCGCGGTTGGCCACCTATGGCGGGTCGACGGAGGTCGGGGGCGGCGCCGGCGGCTACTACACCGAGGCGCAGTACGAGCAGATCGTGCGCTATGCGGCGAGCCGCTACATGACGGTCGTTCCGGAGATCGACATGCCCGCGCACACCAACGCGGCGCTCGCCTCCTATGCGCCGCTCAACTGCGACGGGGTGGCTCCCCCGCTGTACACCGGGACGAACGTGGGTTTCAGCTCGCTGTGCGTACCGAAGGCGGTGACATACGGCTTCATCGCCGATGTGCTGCGGGAGTTGGCGGCGCTCACTCCTGGCCCCTATCTGCACATCGGTGGTGACGAGGCGCACTCCACCAGTGCCGCCGACTACGCGGCCTTCATGGACCGGGTGCAGCCGCTCGTAGCCGCGCACGGGAAGACCGTGCTGGCCTGGCACGAGATCACCAACGCCCATCCCATCGCGGGCGCGGTCGCGCAGTACTGGGGCACGGCCGGTACGGAGAAGGGCGTCGTGGCGGCGGCCAGGGCGGGGACGCGGCTGGTGATGTCGCCCGCCAACCACACATATCTGGACATGAAGTACAACCGGTCCACCAAGTTGGGCCTCAGCTGGGCCGGTTACACCGAGGTCAAGGACGCGTACGGCTGGGACCCGGCGACGTTCCTGCACGGTGCGCCCGCTTCGGCCGTACTCGGGGTCGAGGCGCCACTTTGGTCGGAAACCATCTCGACAAGCGACGACATAGGGTATATGGCGTTCCCTCGACTGCCGGCCACCGCCGAACTGGGCTGGTCACCGGCCACATCGCATGACTGGGACGCGTTCCGGGCGCGTCTGGCGGCGCAGGGACCGCGTTGGGACGTCCTGGGGATCGACTACTACCGCTCTCCGCAAGTCCCCTGGCCCGCGGACGAGTAGCCGTTGTCGGCGTCCGCCGCCGTTCCATGTCCGAGCGGCGGCGGACGGCACATAGGGTATCGGCCATGTCTTGGCCCCAGAACCCCCACGATTCGCAGCAGTCCCAGCAGCAGTCCCAGCAGCAACCCCAGCAGCCGCCGCAGGGATTCGGCCCGGCGCCCGCCTGGACTCCCACCGGTGAGTTGCCGAAAATACAGCCGCCAGGCTGGCCAGGGCCGCCCGCACCGGCCGCGCATCCCGCGCCGCAGCCGCAGGCCCAACCCCCGTACGGACAGCCCGCACAGCCGCCCCAGGGGCCGCCGCCCATGCCGCCCGCCGGGTTCCCGCAGCACGCCGCCGCGCCGCAGGGCCAGCCGCCCTTCACGCCGCCGGAGCCGGAACCACAGCAGCCCGCGCGCAACCGCAGGACGCTGCTCACCGTCGCCGGCGCCGTGGTCGCGCTCGCGGTGATCGGCGGCGGCGTGGCGTTCGCGATGAGGGGCGGCGGCTCGAAGCCGCAGGGCTCGAAGCCGCCCGCCGCCGCGGCGACCCGGACCGCGCCGTCGCCCACCGAGCAGGGCCCCAACTCCACCGGGAACAGCCAGGCCGCCAAGCCGGTGATCGCGGGCTGGCAGACGCAGACCTGGCAGCGGCACGGCTTCACTTATGACGTGCCACCGGCGTCCGACCAGTGGAGCGTCGACAAGCCCGACCTGGAGAACGCGTACACCGACCAGAACGGCAAGCCCATGCTGGGCATGACCGGTGTCTCGTACTACCGCCAGGGCGGCTGTGCCTCGGCGGGCAGCCAGACCGGCCCGATCCAGGCGGGGAAGGGCCAGCTCGCCACCGTCGGCTCCCAGGGCAACCAGGGCGGCACGCTCCAGGACAGCGCCAAAATCGCCGCGAACAACTGGCTGTTCGGGGCCTACGGCGGGCTGGACGGCCACAAGCCGAAGGTGACGGTAAACCAGGTCACCCCGTGGAAGCACAACGGCATCGACGGCTACCTCGCCACCGCGACGGCAACCGGCATCTACCGGCCGAGCCCCTGCGTCCCGCCGACCGCCACCGCGCGCGCCATCGCGATGCGCCTCAAGGACGGCACGACGGGCATCTGGATCCTCTACGCGGACCAGGGCGTACCCAACGCCCTGACCTCGGCCGAGATCGACAAGATCATGAGCACCGTCCGTCCGGCCAACGCCAACTGAACGCGCTGTCCAGCGACTTGGGCGGTCAGCTCAGGTGGTCGTGCGGCGGCGCCGGGCGTCCCGTACGACCACCGCGCCGCCCGCGATCACCGCCACCAGGACGGCCGCGGCGCCCAGGGCGTAGGTCGCGGTGCGCTCCGCGCGGTGCTGCGGGGTCTCTCCCAGGGTCAGCGCGGCGGGCTGCACCTTGGCGCCGCCCTTCGTCAGGCCCTTGTCCGCGACGGGTTCGTCGATCGGCTTGGCGTCGTCGGTGAGGGCGCGTACCGGATCGACCACGCCCCAGCCGATGAAGTTGTTGTGCCCGGGGTCCACGCGTTCGGCGGTCTGCTCGATCTGGGCGACGACCTGCTGTTCATGCCAGTCGTGGTGCTTGGCGCGGATGAGCGCGGCGACGGCCGCCGCATAGGGCGCCGCGAAGCTCGTTCCGTTGTCGACGCACTGGCCGCCGATCGGCACCGTGGACACCATGTCGACGCCGGGCGCCGCGACCCCCACGAACGGGCCGGACTGGGAGAAGTCGGCGCGCTCGTTGTCGCGGTCGGACGCGCCGACCGCCAGCACCCCGGGGAACGCGGCCGGATAGGTGGTGTTCTGCTGCCCGCCCGTGCCGTTGTTGCCCGCGGCGGCGACCACCACCACGTCCTGGCCCAGTGCGTACTGCACGGCCTGGGCCAGCTGCGCGTCGGGGCCGCCGGTGGTGTCCTGCGAGATGTTGATGACCTTGGCGCCCGCCGCCACCGACTTGCGGATGGCCTGGGCGAGCGTCCCGGCGTTGCCGTTGCCCTGGTCGTCGTTCTGGCGCACCGGGATGATCGTCGCCTGGGGTGCCAGGCCGACGAATCCGGTACCGGCGGCCGGGCGCGCCGCGATGATGCCCGCCACCTTGGTGCCGTGGCCCACGGTGTCGTTGGTGCCGTCACCCTTGTTGTCGATCAGGTCGAAGCCGTCGCGCCTGTCGACGGCGTCCTTGAGTTGCGGGTTGCGGGCGTCGACACCGGTGTCGATGACGGCGACGCTGACGCCCTTGCCCTGGCTGTTCTGCCACAGCTGGTCGAGCATCACCCGCTGTAGCGACCAGGGTTCGCTCTTGATGGGCTGCGCCGGGTAGGTGCACTCGCCCGCGTCGTCAAGGCGGAGGTGGGCCGGTACCGGCTGGTGCACCGGTACCAGTCCGGGGGCGAGCGCGAGCGCGCAGGCCGCGCCTGAGGCGGTCATGTACCGTACGAGACGGGTGAGTTGGAGTACGCGCATCACGAACCCTGGGGCTGGGCGGCGTCGTTGGCGTCCAGCGTCGGGCCCGCGGGCAGGAAGGACGACCACGCCTGCGGAACCGGAACCGGCTGCACCTGTCCGTAACCGAGCCGCACCTGGGCCTGGTTGGCCTGTTGCTGGCTCTGGTCCGCGCTCTGGGAGCCCGGGGAGGCGGAGGGATCGGTTCCGATGTTCGACTTGTGGGAGTCGCTGTCGTTGTTCGACTGCACGGCGTAGCGCAGGCCGGTGTCGGTGACCAGGAAGACGCTGCCGGTGTCCGTGGAACCGCCGACGGTCTGCCGGTAGAGCAGGCCGGAACCCGGCGTCACATAGGCGCTGGTTCCGCCGTCCACGACGGTGGCCGGGAAGTGCGCGCCCGTCCACACGCTCACCTGGGGCCTGTTGCTGCCGTCCACCGTGCCTCGGTAGACGCTGCACGAGGCGCCGGAGACTCCGTCGTTCACCTGTTGCGGCGGCTCCTGCGGCCATCCGCTGTCGTCCGGGAAGGCCGCGTCATCGGGGGTGAAGTCCTGGGCGGCGACCTGCTGCGGCGCCGGCACACCCGGGTACATCGACGTGACGCCCGGCATGTTGAGCAGCAGCTTCGCCACCAGGTCGGAGACGCGCTGGACCTTGCCGGCCAGCACCACGTACTTCTGGGAGCCGGTGCCGCTGGGAGCGACCAGCACCATGCCGACCCGGTTCAGCTGCGGGCTCAGGCCCGGCACGTTGGCCGCCCCACCGAGGCCCGCCAGCTGCGGGAACTCGACCGGCTTGCCCTGGTTGAAGGTGGCCAGCCAGTCCTCGGTGACCAACTGGGGCGTCCGGTCGCCGCCGAACAGGATCCTCACCAGCAGCTTCTGGGCGTCCTGTCCGGCCTTGCTGGAGTTGCGCCAGTCGGGATTGCCGATGACGTACTTGGTGCCGTTCGGGTCGATCAGGTACTCGGTGCCGTCGGGCCCCTGGGCGAACAGCCCCTGGTCGCCGCTCAACCGTCCGGCGCCGTCGACCTTGGCCGCGTCCCGGCTGGCGAGCACGAAGGCGGCCTTCTGGACGTCTCCCGGCCCCTGGCCCGGCCGCTCGCACACGGCCCACAGCTTGGCGGTTCCGGCATCGGCGCTGCTGGGCAGCCGGTCGGGGGCGTACGGGATGCCGAGGGTCGGGCCGTGCGGCATCTTGCCGTTGTCGAGCACCGACTCCGGGATCTTCAGCACCCCGAACTTCTGTGGATCCAGCAGGAGTTTGGCGGATGCCAGGTTGAGCACCGGGTGCAGTTCCGGTTTGCCGTCGGTGTTCAGCACCACGTAGCGGGTGGTGGACTCACTGCCGACCAGGACCTTGGCACCGGGCGTGTCCCAGCCCAGCGGGGCGCCCGGTTTGATCATTCCCCAGGCGCCGAAGCCCGCGAGCAGCAGGGCGCCGACGACCAGGCTCGGCGCGAAGGCGCGCAGGGGTCGCGGTGCACCTTCCTCGGAGCCCGACGCGGACGGCTGGAGGAACGCCGCCAAGGTCCGCTTTCTGGCAAAGGTGTAGGCGTTGAGCTCGTCCCGCCGTGAGGCCATCGGCTGTTTCTTCTCCCCCGGTGATCAGTTCACGATCTGGTCGGTGTGCGCTCTCACGCCCGCTGGCCGCCGCGGTCGCGGTGCGCGCCGACGGAACTCGTCGGCGGTGCACCCCGGTTATCCACAGGCTGGGGCGGGCGCCCGCGCTTGTCGGACTGGGCCTCTACTATGCCGGGTGACGATCGACAACGGTCGTGCGGGTGGGGCAGGCAGCACGTCAACCACCCGGAGGGAAACCGGCATTCACCGCAAGAGTGGAACAAGGGGGCGACGGGGATGGCCAGCGCGACCACGACGCGTACGGAAGGGCAGCCGCCCTCCGGCACGCGCTCGCGCGGTGCGGCACGCGCGGCCGGTGCACCGCTCCCCGACGGAGGGCGGCGGGGCGGCGCGGGACCGCAGTCTGGTGCGGTGCTGAGGCCGCATCCGCAGTCTGGCCGCATCGGCCCGTTCGGCGTACGGCAGTTGGTACTGATAGAGGTGGCCGCCGCGCTGCTGCTGGCGGCCTGGGTCACCGATCCGCTGCTGCTCGCGCCCGCGGGCGTGGTCGCCGCGGCGCTGGTGGTGCTCGCCGTGGTGCGCAGACACCGGCGGCCCGCGCCGGAGTGGCTGGCCGCCGCCCTGGCGCTGCGGGCCCGCAGACGACGGGCCGGTGAGCCGGTGCCGTCCGGCACCGACCCGGCGTTCGCGCCCGCCGTGGAGTGCGACCCGAGCCTGCGTACCTACACCTACACCGCCCGGGAGCGGCGCGCGGTGGGCATGGTCGGGGACGGCACGTTCCTGACCGCGGTGCTCCAGGTGCAGGCCGACGACATACCGCTGCGCCCGCTGCGCACCGCCCGCCCCCTGCCGCTGGAGCTGCTCCACGAGGCGCTGGAGGTGGACGGGATACGGCTGGAGTCGGTGCAGGTGGTGCAGCACACCCAGCCCGCCCCGGCGCCGCACCTGCCGGAGCAGGCCGTCGCGGCGCGCAGTTACGCGCCGTTGCAGGCGCAGTCCGGTGCTCCGGCGGTCCGACTGACCTGGGTCGCGCTCAAGCTCGACCCGCAGCTGTGCCCCGAGGCGGTACGGGCCCGTGGCGGCGGCACAGCCGGAGCGCAGCGCGCCCTGCTGCGCGCCGCCGACCAGCTGGCGAGCAGGCTGGCCGGTGCGGGCTTCGAGGCCACGCTGCTGGACGAGCCCGCGCTGATCAGCGCCGTGGGCACGTCGAGTTGCGTCAACCCACTGGCCAACGCGCAGGCGGGCCGCTCGGATTCGCCGCCCCGCCGCACCGCGGAGACGGCTCGCGCCTGGCGCTGCGACGACCGCTGGCACACCACGTACTGGATAGGCCGCTGGCCGCAGTTGGGACCGGGTGGCACGTCGGCGCCGAACCTGGTGGCGCTACTCACCTCGATGCCCGCGCTGGTCTCCACGTTCAGCCTCACCGTGAGCCGGGGAACCGCGGGCGCGGCCGCGGTGGCCGGGCATGTCCGGGTGACCGGCCGCAGTGACGCCGAACTGACCACCGCGCGGCGGCAGTTGGAGCGTGCGGCGCGCGGGGTGAAGGTGGATCTGGTGCGGCTGGACCGTGAGCAGTTGCCCGGTGTGCTGGCGACGCTGCCGTTGGGAGGTGCCCGCTGATGTCCTCTTCGGGGATGACCGAGGTCGGTACGGGCGTGGAGCGTGAACCGCGCGGCGGACGGGCCAGGTTGGGGTTCGGCCTGCTGGGGCCGCGCCGCTCCCGGCATGTGCTGCCCGCCGGGCAGTTGGCGGCGGTGGGCGTGCCGGTCGGTGACGACGGTGTGGTCATCGGCGTGGACGCGCAGAACCGGCCCGCGGTGCTCGGCCTCAACCGGCCCACGCCGTTGGAGGTCGTGCTGGTCGGCGGCCTGTGGATGGCCCAGGTGGTCGCGCTGCGCGCGGCGGCCACGGGAGCGCGGATCGCGGTGGAGACCGGACGGCCCCAGGTGTGGGCGCCGTTGGCGCAGGCGGCCGGTGGCGGCCAGCAGTGTGTGACGGTGCACGAGGTGGGGCGGGTGCCACCGCAGGGTCCGTCGGTGGGCTCCCCGGTGCTGGTGGTGCGCGACGCGGGGACCCGGCCGCCGCGCGGAAGGGTGGCGGCGGCGCCGTGGCAGTCGGTGCTGACACTGCTGCCGTATCTGGGGCCGACGGCCCCTCGGTTCCTGGAGAGCGCCACACTCGTCGGGGTGCAGCGGGTCTCGCCGGAAGAGGCCGAGGTGGTCGGGCGGACCATGGCGCTGCCCGCGGCGGACGTCGGTGCGCTGTCCGGGCTGGGCGACAACTTCGCGCTGTGGTGC
The DNA here is from genome assembly GCF_029269905.1 of Streptomyces silvisoli. Taxonomy (NCBI): domain Bacteria; kingdom Bacillati; phylum Actinomycetota; class Actinomycetes; order Kitasatosporales; family Streptomycetaceae; genus Streptomyces; species Streptomyces silvisoli. Next base: position 31,724 of record NZ_JARJBC010000035.1, read on the forward strand.
ACCCGTACCCACCGCCAGTTCGTGATGACCCAGCCCACGGATGCCGAGACCGGGCTGCTGGGTACGGCGCGCCGGGTGGACTGACACCGGCTGGCAGGGGTCGGGGGGCGGTGCGGCGACCGGTGGCCGATGCGTCGCGGACGGCGGGGGCGGGCCTGACGCGGAGGGGCACCTGATGATTAGGCTGTCCTCCAGAGCGGCAGGAGCACACGAGGGCAGGTATCCCGAATCAGCCTCCGCGGCCCCTGAGACCGAGGGGACCGCAGCAACGGGCCGGATGGGCTGCCGCGGTACGGGGAGGAACCATCGATGGCGCGAGCCTGCGCTACGACGCCCACCCCACCCGTGCCGCAGGCCCCGGCGTACGACATGCCGTTCGCGAGCATGACAGCAATCCAGGAGGCACAGTGAGCACCGACCGGGACGAGAACCGCGGCGACGGGCGGTCGACCGACGCCGACCACACCGGCGAGTTCACCATCGACTACACGCCGCCCGCCTGGTACATGACAAGCAGCGAGGAGAGTGGGTCGCCCGCGCCCGCCACGGCCCCGAAGCCTCCGGCGCCCCAACCTCCCTTGCCCGCCCCCGACATGGCCACGCCGCCTTCGGTCAGCGCCGCGCCGCAGTCCGCACCGGGGCCGGCCACGGGCGGGCCCGGCTGGTCGACGCCCGCGAGCGCCCCGGCCGTCGCCGACGCCGAGCCCTCCTTCCCGGGCCTGGCCAAGACGCACCGGGACCCGGCGGCCAGCGCCGCGCACGGCACCCCCGACGGCCCGGCCAGCGGCGCACCCGTCGCACCCGACGCCCAGCAGGCGGACGCCGAGCGGGAGCCGGACAGCGGGGACGAGCCGCTACAGGGCGCCATCCGCAGCGAGTCCACCATGCGCTTCTCGGCCATCCCCGCCCAGGCCGCCAAGTCCGCGGAGGACACCGCGTCCACAGCGGCGGACACCGACAACTCCCCGCGGAACGTGGGCCCGAACGCCGAAGCCGCCCCCGCGCAGCCCGAGGGCGAGCCCGCGGACGCGAACCCCGCCGCCGAGGAACCACGCGACGCCGCGCCCCAGCCCCCGGCGCCGCAGACCTCAACTTCCGGCCCGGCGGCCCCCGTTGCGACCACTGGCGAGTCGGCCGCGCCCACCGGCGCCCGGCCGTGGTCGCCGCCCGCGCCGCACCAGCCCGTGCACCAGCCGCCCGCGCCGCAGCAGCCGATGGGCAACTCGCCGTGGCCGCAGCAGGTGCCGCCTCCGCAGACCCCGCCGCAGCACGCCGTGCCACCGCTGCCGCCGCAGTTCCAGGCACCCCAGCAGCCCGGTCCGCAGCAGCCCGGACCCCAGCAGCCCGGTCCGCCGCAGTCCGGATACGGCTTCCCGCACCCGCCCGTACCGAACGCGCCGAACCCGGCGAGCGGCGCGCCGCTGCCGCCCCCGCCGTACGGCCCGGCGACCGGCCAGGGCGCACCGCTGCCGCCGCCCGCGCCTTACGGCCCGCCGACGAGCCAGGGAGCACCGCTGCCCCCGCAGCAGCCCGGTCCCGGCTTCCCGCAGCCGCCGGTGCCCAACGCGCCCAACTCGCCGACACCGCAGTCCTCTTACAGCTTTCCGCAGACCGGTGCACCGATGCCGCCGCCCGCCAACCCCGAGCAGCAGCAGGCGGCCCAGCCCGCCGACCCGCGTACCGCTGGCTGGCCCGCGGTCACGCCGGACCAGCGGCAGCGCACCGTCGGCGGGGCGCCGCTGGGTTACACCGCGGCGGTGGAGCTGTCGTCAGACCGGCTGCTGCGCCATCAGCCCAAGGCGAAGAAGCCCGGCGGCAACATCCCGGGCCGCTCGCCGTTCCGGCTGGGCGGCCGGGCGGCTGAAGCCGAGCGGCAGCGGAAGTTGGAACTGATCCGTACGCCGGTGCTGTCCTGCTACCGGATCGCGGTGATCAGCCTCAAGGGCGGGGTGGGCAAGACCACGACCACCACCGCGCTCGGCTCCACCCTCGCCTCGGAGCGCCAGGACAAGATCCTGGCCATCGACGCCAACCCGGACGCGGGAACGCTCGGCCGCCGGGTGCGCCGGGAGACCGGTGCGACCATCCGCGACCTGGTGCAGCACATTCCGCATCTGCACAGCTACATGGACATCCGCCGGTTCACCTCACAGGCGCCCTCCGGGCTGGAGATCATCGCCAATGACGTGGACCCGGCCGTGTCGACCACGTTCAACGACGAGGACTACCGCCGGGCGATCGACGTCCTGGGCAGGCAGTACCCGATCATCCTCACGGACTCGGGCACCGGTCTGCTCTACAGCGCGATGCGCGGGGTGCTCGACCTCGCCGAGCAGTTGATCATCGTCTCCACCCCGTCGGTGGACGGCGCGAGCAGCGCGAGCACCACGCTCGACTGGCTCTCCGCGCACGGCTACGCCGACCTGGTGCAGCGCAGCATCACGGTGATCTCCGGGGTCCGCGAGACCGGAAAGATGATCAAGGTCGAGGACATCGTGGCGCACTTCGAGACGCGCTGCCGTGGCGTGGTCGTCGTCCCGTTCGACGAGCACCTGGCGGCGGGCGCCGAGGTGGACCTGGACATGATGCGGCCGAAGACCCGCGAGGCGTACTTCAACCTCGCCGCGATGGTCGCGGAGGACTTCACCCGGGCCCAGCAGGCGCAGGGCCTGTGGACCCAGGGCGAGGGTGGCGGCATGCCGCCGCAGATGGCCCCGCCGATCCCGGGCCAGCCGCAGCAGGGCTACTACCCGGCGCCGAACAGCTACGCTCCGTACGGTGAGGCGCCGCAGCAGCCGTACGGTCAGCCGGGCGCGCCGCAGGGCTGGCCGCAGCAGCCGCCGTCCCAGACCCAGGCCCAGTCCGCGCCAAGCCCCGCCGGCGCGCCGCAGCCCGGTCCGGGCCAGCCGCCCGCTGCGGGTGGCGAGACCCCGCCGCCCGGCTGGCCGCAGCAGCAGCAGGGGTACGGTTACCCGCCGCCGCAGTGAGCACATGGGGAAGGGCCGGACGAGACCGTCCGGCCCTTCCCTGTACGGCAGTTGGAAGGCTACGCCTCCACGAGTTCGCGGGCCCGCTTCACATCGATCGCCATCCGCTCCAGCAGCGCGTCGATCGAGTCGAACTTCTCCTGGCCGCGCAGGAAGGCGAAGAAGTCGACGGCCACGTGCAGCCCGTACAGATCGAGGCCCACCCGGTCGATGGCGTAGGCCTCCACGGTGCGCTGGGTGCCGTCGAAGGTCGGGTTGGTGCCGACCGAGATGGCGGCGGGCATCGACTCGCCGTCCACCACGAGCCATCCCGCGTAGACGCCGTCGGCGGGGATCGCCGAGTGCGGCAGGGTCTCCACGTTGGCCGTGGGGTAGCCGAGCTCCCGGCCGCGCTGGGCGCCGCGTACCACCACGCCCTCGACGCGGTGCGGGCGGCCGAGGATCTCCATGGCACCGGTGACGTCGCCCTGCGCGACCAGTCGGCGCACCAGTGTGGAGGAGAACGGCTCGCCGCCGCCCGCCGTGCCGCGCATGTAGAGATCGACGACCTCGACCTGGTAGTCGTGCTTCAGGCCGAGCGCCGAGAGGTATTCCACGTCACCGGCCGCCCGGTGACCGAAGCGGAAGTTCGGGCCCTCCACCACGAGCTTGGCGCCCAGTGTCTCGACCAGCACGGTGCGGACGAAGTCGCCCGGAGAGAGCTGGGAGAACTCGGTGGTGAACGGAAGGATCAGCAGCGCGTCGACGCCCAGCTGCTCCATCAGCTCGGCGCGGCGGTGGTGTGCGGCCAGCAGCGGGGGGTGGCTGCCGGGGCGGACCACCTCGCTGGGGTGCGGGTCGAAGGTGACCACGACCGAGGGGACACCCAGCTCGCGGGCGCGCTCCACGGCGCGGCCGATGATCAGCTGGTGCCCGCGGTGGACGCCGTCGTACGAGCCGATGGTGACGACGCTGCGCCCCCACCCCTGGGGAACGTCCTCCAAGCCCCGCCAGCGCTCCACAGTGACCGCTCCTCGCCCGCAACAGAAATCCAGTGTGCCGGTCCAAGAGTGCCATGTCGCCGCGCTGGCTGTGGGTTCGGGTTCCTGTACTGGGGTTTCCCGCCCTGGCTGCGGCGGGGCGGGGGCTCGTCCGGGGCTCGGCGCTCCTTCTTCGCCACCGCGCCCTCCGGGCGGGCAGGGGTACGCGGAGGTCGGCCGGAGAAGCCGGGCCGGGCGTGCGGCCACGCGCCGGGCGGCGAGGACATGCGCGGTCGGCCGCAGATGCCGGGCCGTGGGTGGGCACGCGCCCGGTGTGTGGGGCGATGGACGGGTGGTGGGTTATGCCGTGCCGCGGCGGACCGCTTCCAGGACCGCGGCATCGTGTTCGCCTTCGAGGAGGACCTGGAGGAGTTCCCGGCGCAGGGGGCGGGAGACGGCGGAGCCGGTGGCGGTCAGTACGGGGGCGAGTGCTCTGCGTACCTCGGCGCGCGGGTCGCGCAGCAGGCCCACCGCCAGGGGGAACAGCACCGCGCGGGCGCCGGGGCCCTGCTCCAGGCGCAGGTCGAGGTAGTCGGCCACGTAGCGGGCGCCCTCCGGGCAGTGTTCCGCGTAGCCGCGTACGAGCGCCGCGGCGCGGCGGGCCAGCGCCGGGGTGGTGACCCGGGCCAGCTCCGCCAGTACCTCGGCGGCGCGCGGGCCCGACTCGCGCAGCCGGGCCTGGAAGGCGGCCAGTACCGGCTCGGGATGCGTGGCCAGCGCGGTACCCAGCACGCTCGCCGGAATGTACGGGTCCGCCGCCGCGAAGCGCGCCAGCGCCCGCTCCAGATGGCGGTTACGGGTCACCGGATCCCGTACCAGCAGGGCGAGCGCCGCGCCGTGCAGCGAGCAGGTGTCGCTGCGGCCGAGCAGGGCGAGGGCCGCGTAGCGCAGCAGTTGGCGGTCCGCCTCGGAGGTCACATGGGCCGCGGCGCGCAACCCGTAGGCCGCGGCGGCCACATGGCGTTCCGGACGGTCGTCGTGTGCCCAGCGGTCCACCGCACGGCACAGCGCTGAGGGCTCGTCCTCGGCGAGCGCCGCGAGGAGTTCGTCGGCGCGCGGATGGGCGGCCGCCACCAGCGCCTCGGTCAGCGAGTCGACCGCGCGGTGCCGGTGGGTGTGCAGCAACGCCTGCGCGGCGGACGCCACCGTGGTGGTGCGGCCCGGCCCGGGGGCGGCGGGCAGCGGCCGGTCGTCGTCGAACCAGCCGCAGATCAACGGCAGCGCGACGTCCGTGTCAGCGCACAGCAGTTCACCGGCCGCGGTCAGGAACCGGTCCTCGCCCGCGCCGCAACCCTTCGCCGGGGGCGGCCCGTCGGCGGGCAGCAGCAGCCGGAGCAGATCCAGCCGGTCCGCGGTCTCCAGCGGCAGCCGCAGCCAGAACCATGGGCCGAAGTCGGCCATTCCCGCCGGTAGTTGGGGTGCGCCGAACCCACCGCGTTGCAGTGAGCGCACGGTGATCCGCTCCGCCAGCCGCCGCAGCACATCGCGGAACGGCCCGGCGTCGGGAACGCGCAGCAGCACCTCGCCGAGCAGATGTGCCGCCCACCACGCGGCGTCCGCGCGCCGCTCGTCGGACGCGTCGGTGCCGCCGCCCCCCGCGCGGTCCGGTGGCTCGCCGTCGGACACCAGCCGGGTGGGCTCCGCCGCGCCCGCGTCCAGCGCGCCGGCCAAGTCGTCGAGCCGGTGGGCGAGTTCGGCGGCTCCGTCCCGCCGTCCGGCGAGCAGCAGGGCCTGTACGACCGGGCCGATGCGGTGCCGTGGCACCGGCAGCGCGTGCGGCGGATGCGTGGGGGCGACGGAGGGCGCGGGAGGGGGCGGCGGCACCCGGTCGTGGTGGGCGCCGGTGCGCACCGTAGTCGCCGGGCGGGACGGCAGCCGTACCGGGGCCTCCTCGTGCCCTGGGGGCGCCGTCTGCCAGCGGTGGACCAGGGCGTGCAGCGCGGCGTCCAGATCGAGGTGCCCGGCCTGCAGCCAGTCCCCGAACTCCTCGTGCGCGAACCGGTATCCGGCGCCCGCGGGCACCAACAGCCCCTCGGTGAGCACCGCGGACGCCCAGCCGCTGCGCCACGGGAAGATCTCCTCGAAGGCCTCCCGGTCCAACTCACCCTGCCCCGGCCCCAGGCACTGCCGCGCCGCCTCGTGCACCTGCCCGGCGACCCGGGCGGCCAGCCGCCGCAGCGCGGTGCCGGTGAGCTGCTCGGAACCGGCCACCGCGAGCCGTACCGCGATCCGCAGGCACACCAGGTCGAGGTAGGCGGAGAAGATCGCGTACCGGTCCGGCGCCCCGGCCACGTCCGGGGTGGCCGCGCGGACCTCGGCCAGCAGCCGCAGCGCCAACGGATGCGCGGCGTCCGCCGGGTCGATCGCGTCGTCCGGGATCCCGTACCGCTCACGGGCCCGCTCGGCCTGCTCCGGCGTGAGGTCACCGAGCCGTACGCAGGCTGGCAGCGCCCGTGCCGGGCCGCCCGGCACGGGCGCGGCGGCCTCTGGCCGGAACAGCAGTTCCGCGGGGAACAGCGCACCGGCCCGCTCCCAGTACTCCGGGCGGCAGGCCACCACCAGCCGTACTCCGGCGGCGCGCAGCCAACTCGTGGTACCCGCCGTCCAGTCGGGCAGCGCGTGGGCCAGTACCGGGGGCATCTCCTCGGGCGCGTCCAGCAGCACCAGCAGCGGGCGGCCCGCGGCCCGGGCCAGATGCGCCACCGCGTCCGGTGTGACGCCCTCCGCCTGCCCGGCCTCGCCCACCCCGCCCGAGGCGTCGATGATCCGCCCGGCGGCCCTCAGCGACCGTTCCACCGCCTCCTTCAACCCGCCGTCGCCGGGCCGCAGTTCGGCGCCGCGCAGCCATACCGTGGGGGCCGGGCGGGCGCCCCGGGCGCGGCGGGCGGCGAGCGTGCCCAGTTCCGTGGTGCGGCCGCAGCCGGGGTCACCGACCAGGCCGAGCACCAGGGGGCCGCGCTCGTCGGCGGTGCCCAGGAAGTTCCGCAACTCGGCCTCGACGGCCGGCCGGTGCTCCGGTTCCCGCCAGTCGCGCGGCCGTCCGGCGCCTGCCGAGCCGACCGAGGTGGCGGTGAGCTGCAGCGCACCGGCCAGGTTCAGATGGGCGCCGTAGGCGGGCACGGTGGCGGCGTTGCGGGCGAGCGGTTCGGCCAGTGGGCCCTCGGCGCGCAGCGGGATGGCGAAGCCGGTCGCGGCGTGCGCGGCGTGCACGGCGGTGGCCACCACGCCGAGCACCGCGCCGGTCCTGGTGTCCACCAGCGGGCTGCCGGAGACCAGGTGCCCGCCGCGCAGCGCCTCCGGGGTGCCGGTGACCAACTCGTAGACCCGGCCCAGCAGATGGAAGCGGTCGGTGGCGGTGTACGTGGCGGGCACCGTGCCGACCACGGCCGCGTGCACCCAGCCCTCGGCGTGCAGCCGCACCCAGCCGTCCGGATCGGCGGGGCCGCTCTCGGCGACCGGCAGCGGCGGTACGACCAGGCCCTCGGTGGCCACCAGCGCGAGGCCCTGCTCGGGCAGCGGGGTGATCGCCTCGGCCTCGACCAGGCAGGTCTGCTCGCCGGGTGCGTGCAGCACCAGCCGACGCAGCCCGTCCACCGCCTCATGACTGGTCAGCAGCGTGCCGCCGGTGTCGATGAGAAACCCGGTGCCGCGTGGCCGACCGGCCAGATCGCACAGCCGCACCAGCGACTCGTCCGGATCGGCCTTCCCGTGCCCCGCGGTAGGGGGGACCCCAAGCGCCATCCACGAACCTCCCACCGAGCACTTCACCGTCGACGGTAGGCGGGTGGTGATCGACAGGACAGGGCGTGCGGCGAAAGCGCCCCCGGACACCACGGGATTCACTCCGAGCGCCTGCCCGTTGGGGTGAATCCGCAGCTCGGAGCGGATAAGAGAAGATCGGAGGGGAATCGTCGAGTGCGGGCCCGGGCTGCCAACCGCCCCGGCCCGCGCTCACGGTGGCGCTAGGAGACGAAGCCCGCGAGGATCTTGGTCTCCCCGCGCCGCTCCTCGACCAGGGCGATGAAGCGGTCTTCCGGCCCGAAGACCGCGATCGGTCCGGCGCCGAGTCCGGGGGCCTTCTGCCGTACACCGTTGATCAGACGTCGGGCCTGTTCGGCGCTGACGTCCCAGCGTGGGAACGCCTCGGACGCGGCCTGCCCGATCGGCAGCACGGTGAAGGACTCCGCCAACTCCTCCAGGGTCCGCGCCTGTTCGATGTCGTACGGGCCGACGCGGGTGCGGCGCAGCGCGGTCAGATGCCCGCCGGTGCCCAGGTCGGCGCCGAGGTCGCGGGCGAGGGCGCGGATGTAGGTGCCGGAGGAGCAGTCCACGGTCACGTCCACGTCCAGCAACGCGGTGCCGTCGTCGGCGACCGCCTCACGTACGGCATGCACCTCGAAGGACGAGACGGTGACCGGCCGGGCAGCCAGCTCCACGTCCTCGCCGTCGAGCACCCTGCGGTACGAGCGCTTGCCGTCCACCTTGATCGCGCTGACCTTGGACGGCACCTGGAGGATGTCCCCGGTGAGCCTGGCCACCGCGGCGTCCAGCGCCTCCCGGGTCACCCCGGCCGCCGAGGCGGTGGCGGTGACCTCGCCCTCGGCGTCGTCGGTCACCGTCGACTGACCGAGCCGGACGGTGGCCTGGTACGTCTTGGTGGTCAGCGCCAGGTGCCCGAGCAGCCGGGTGGCCTTCTCCACACCGATCACCAGCACCCCGGTGGCCATCGGGTCGAGGGTGCCCGCATGGCCGACCCGGCGGGTTCCGGCGAGCTTCCTGATCCGGGAGACCACGGTGTGCGAGGTCAGCCCGGCGGGCTTGTCGACGATGACGACCCCGTCCGGACCCATGGGCCTTGTGCGTGCCTGGCTCACGCTTCGTCCGACTCCTCGTCGTCCTGCGCGGCGGGCTTGCGGTACGGGTCCGCGTCGCCCGCGAAGCCCTTGCCCGCGGCGGTCTCGCGGACCTGGGCGTCGGCTGCGCGCGCCTTGGCGAGCAGGTCGTCGATGGTCCGGGCGGTGTCCGGGACCGCGTCGAGGACGAAGGTGAGAGTGGGGGTGAACCGTACGCCGGTCTGGCGGCCGACCTCGGAGCGCAGCACTCCCTTGGCGCTCTCCAGCGCCGCGGCGGAGGCTGCGCGCTCCTCCTCGTCGCCGAAGACCGTGTAGAAGACGGTCGCCTCCCGCAGGTCACCGGTGACCCGGGTGTCCGTGATCGTCACATAGCCCAGCCGCGGATCCTTGATCCGCCGTTGCAGGGTCTCGGCGACCACGACCCGGATGCGGTCCGCCAGCTTGCGCGCCCGCGCGGTGTCGGTCATGCGTAATCTTCTCTCTTCTTCGGTCTTCGTTCGGTTCAGTCGTCTTCGCCGTGGATCCGCTCCCGGGAGGACAGCAGGTCCACCTCGGGCCGGGCGGCCATCCAGCGCTCGCAGCGGCCCAGCACGTCCTTGATGTGCCCGAGGTCCCCGGACACCACCGCGATGCCGAGCTCGGCCCTGCGGTAGAGGTCCTGGGCGCCGACCTCGGCGGCGCTGACGCCGTACCGTCGTTGCAGCTCGGCCACGATGGGCCGGACGATGGAGCGCTTCTCCTTCAGCGACCGCACGTCGCCGAGGAGCAGGTCGAAGGACAACGTCCCTACATACATGGGCAGCGGGTCAAGCCGACCCGTGAGGCCTCGTGTGAACAGTAACCACAACAGTACCGGGAACGGCCGGGGCCGATCGACGGGATATTTTCCGCCGACCGGCCCCGGCCTGCCAGCCCTCGCCCGGCCACCGCAGCGGTGGACCGGGCTACGCGCGGGCTGGTTTCACCGCGTGGATCAACCGCGCGGCTTCTCACGCATCTCGTAGGTGGCGATGACGTCGTCGACCTTGATGTCGTTGTAGTTGCCGAGGTTGATACCGCCCTCGTAACCCTCGCGGATCTCGGTGACGTCGTCCTTGAACCGGCGCAGGCCCTCGATGGTGAGGTTCTCCGCGATGACCTTGCCGTCGCGGATGAGTCGGGCCTTGGTGTTGCGCCGGACCTCGCCGGAGCGGATGAGCACACCGGCGATGTTGCCGAGCTTGGACGAGCGGAAGACCTCGCGGATCTCCGCGGTGCCGAGCTCGACCTCCTCGTACTCCGGCTTGAGCATGCCCTTCAGCGCCGCCTCGATCTCCTCGATCACCTGGTAGATGACCGAGTAGTACCGGACGTCGACGCCCTCGCGCTCGGCCAGCGACGTGGCGCGGCCCTCGGCCCGCACGTTGAAGCCGATGATGATGGCGTCCGAGCCCGCGGCCAGCGAGACGTCGGTCTCGGTGACCGCACCCACACCGCGGTGCAGGATGCGCAGGTCGACGTCGTCGCCGACGTCCAGCTGCAGCAGCGAGGACTCCAGGGCTTCCACCGAACCGGAGGCGTCGCCCTTGATGATGAGGTTGAGCTGCTGCACCTCGCCGGCCTTGAGCACCTTGTCCAGGTCCTCCAGGCTGACCCGGCGACGGGTCTTGGCGAACATCGCGTTCCGCTCACGGGCGGCACGCTTCTCGGCGATCTGCCGGGCGGTGCGGTCCTCCTCGACGACGAGGAAGTTGTCACCGGCACCCGGCACGTTGGTCAGACCGAGCACCAGGACCGGGGCCGAAGGACCGGCCTCCTCCACGTTGTTGCCGGTGTCGTCCAGCATCGCGCGGACGCGGCCGTAGGCGTCGCCGACCACCATGGTGTCGCCGACCCGCAGCGTGCCGCGCTGGACCAGCACGGTGGCCACGGCGCCGCGACCGCGGTCGAGGTGCGCCTCGATCGCGATGCCCTGCGCGTCCTGGTGGGGGTTGGCCCGCAGGTCGAGCGCGGCGTCCGCGGTGAGGACGACGGCCTCCAGCAGGTCGTCGATGTGCAGCCCCTGCTTGGCGGAGATGTCGACGAACATGGTGTCGCCGCCGTACTCCTCGGCCACCAGGCCGTACTCGGTCAGCTGACCGCGCACCTTGGTCGGGTCCGCGCCCTCGACGTCGATCTTGTTGACCGCGACGACGATCGGCACGTCGGCCGCCTTGGCGTGGTTGAGCGCCTCGACGGTCTGCGGCATCACGCCGTCGTTCGCCGCGACCACCAGGATCGCGATGTCGGTGGACTTCGCACCGCGGGCACGCATGGCGGTGAACGCCTCGTGACCCGGGGTGTCGATGAAGGTGATCTTCCGGTCCTCGCCGTTGACCTGGGTCGCGACCTGGTAGGCACCGATGTGCTGGGTGATGCCACCGGCCTCGCCCGCGACCACGTTGGTCTTGCGGATCGCGTCCAGCAGTCGGGTCTTACCGTGGTCGACGTGACCCATGACGGTCACCACCGGCGGACGCGCGACCAGCGATTCCTCGCCGCCCTCGTCCTCGCCGAACTCGATGTCGAAGGACTCGAGCAGCTCGCGGTCCTCCTCCTCCGGGCTGACGATCTCGATGACGTAGTTCATCTCGTCGGCGAGCAGCTGAAGCGTCTCGTCGGAGACGGACTGGGTCGCGGTGACCATCTCGCCGAGGTTCAGCATCACCTGGACGAGCGACGCCGGGTTGGCGTTGATCTTCTCCGCGAAGTCGGTGAGCGACGCACCGCGCGACAGCCGGACCGTCTGGCCGTTGCCGCGAGGCAGCATCACACCGCCCACGGACGGGGCCTGCATGGCCTCGTACTCCTGGCGCTTCGCCCGCTTCGACTTACGGCCGCGCGCCGGGCGACCGCCCGGGCCACGCCCGAAGGCACCCTGCGTACCGCCACGGCCACCCGGACCACCGGGACGACCGCCGAAGCCGGGGCGGCCGGCGAAGCCGCCGCCACCGCCACCCGGGCCGCCACCACCGGGGCGACCGGCGAAGCCGCCGCCACCGGGACGACCGCCACCGCCCGGACCGGCCGGACGACCGGCGAAGCCGGGACGAGCGCCGCCGCCACCGCCGGGACGACCGCCGCCACCGGGGCCACGACCGCCACCGCCCGGACCCGGACGCGGGCCCGCGGCGGGACGCTGCGGCATCATGCCCGGGTTCGGACGCGGGCCACCGGGACCGGCCTGGCCGCCGGGACGCGGCATACCGCCCGGAGTGGGCCGCGGGCCGCCCTGAGCGCCACCGGGACGCGGCGCGCCCTGCGGACGCGGGCCACCGGGCGCACCCGGACCGCCGGGACGCGGGCCACCGGGACGCGGAGCGCCGGGGGCCTGCGGACGCGGCATGCCGGTGCTACCGGACGAGGTGAAGGGGTTGTTGCCGGGACGCGGACCGGCCGGACGGGCGCCGCCCTGGGCGGGACGCGGCGCGCGCTCGCCACCGGAGCGCGGACCGCGCTCGCCACGACCGCCGTCCCGCGAACCGGGACGCTGGCTGGGGCGCGGACCAGGCGTGGGGCCAGGACGCTGCGCCGGGCGCTCGGGAGCGGCCGGAGACGGCGCGGCGGCGGCCGGAGAGGAGAACTCCGCCGCGGGCGCGGGCTGCGCCGGGGCGGGCTTGGGGCCAGGACGCGGGCCGGGGCGCGGGCCGGGCTGCGCCGGGGCGGCCGGGGGCGGCGTCGCGGCGGCCGGCTTCGGCGCGGGCGCGCCGGACGGCTTGGGGGCGGCGGGACGAGCCGCGCCTGCGCTGGGCGCGGCCGGCTTGGTGGGCGCCTGCTTGCGCGGCGCCGAGGGCTTGGCAGCGGTGGAACCGGCGGCGCCGTTCCCCTGCTGGAAAGCGTCAGTCAGTTTGCGAACAACCGGCGCCTCGATCGTCGAGGACGCCGAACGGACGAATTCGCCGAGTTCTTGGAGCTTGGCCATGACGACCTTGCTCTCAACTCCCATCTCCTTGGCGAGTTCGTATACCCGGACCTTAGCCACTTCGCTCCTTCTAGGTCCGGGGTGGTCGTCCGCCGGACCGTCGCTACTTCATGGGCGTACTCATCGCGTACTCATCGAGTGCTCATCGCAATCTCGACCTACTTCCGACTCGTACCTGACCGCACGGTTACCCGTACCGTTCTCTGTTCCGTGCCGCCTTGTGCTAGGCGGCGTTCCGTACCGCGTGTTCCATGGACCGTTGCAACTCCGCCGTACCGAGCGGCCCCCGGCTCCGAAAGGCCCGGGGGAACGCCCGACGGCGGACCGCCATGTCGTAACACGCCATGTCGGGGTGCAGATACGCACCCCGGCCGGGCAGCGTACCGCGTGGATCAAGGACACACTCATCCTCGATCACCGCGATGCGCAGCAGTTCGTTCTTGGCCGCCCGCTTCCGGCAACCCATGCAGGTTCGCTCAGGGCATGCTCGGGCACGCGTCCGGCCAGACACTGCTTAAGTCTACCTCCCCGCGCCAACCTCACCCCTTCGGGTCGGTTTGCGCTCGGCTGTTCGTTACGAAGTGCTCACTGCCCGCTTACCGCGGTACTTCGGCGTTCTGCGGCTCGGACTCGGTGTCCGGCCGGATGTCGATCCGCCAGCCGGTGAGCCGGGCGGCGAGCCGGGCGTTCTGGCCCTCCTTGCCGATAGCCAGCGACAACTGGTAGTCGGGCACGGTCACCCGCGCGGAGCGACCGGACAGGTCCACCACCTCGACCTTGCTCACCCGGGCGGGTGACAGCGCGTTCGCCACCATCTGCGCCGGGTCGTCCGACCAGTCGACGATGTCGATCTTCTCGCCGTTCAGCTCGGCCATCACCGCGCGCACCCGGCTGCCCATCGGGCCGATGCAGGCGCCCTTGGCGTTCAGCCCCTGGCGGGTGGAGCGCACCGCGATCTTCGTGCGGTGGCCCGCCTCGCGGGCGATCGCCTCGATCTCCACCGAGCCGTCGGCGATCTCCGGGACCTCCAGCGCGAACAGCTTCTTCACCAGGTTCGGGTGGGTGCGCGACAGCGTCACGGACGGTCCGCGCACCCCCTTCACCACCCGGACGACGTACGCGCGCATCCGCGTACCGTGCTTGTACTCCTCGCCGGGGACCTGCTCCTGCGGCGGCAGGATGGCCTCCAGCCTGCCGATGTCGACGAGGACGTTGCGCGGGTCGTTCCCCTGCTGCACCACACCCGCGACGATGTCGCCCTCGCGCCCGGCGTACTCACCGAAGGTGATCTCCTCCTCGGCGTCCCGCAGCCGCTGGAGGATGACCTGCTTGGCGGTGGTGGCCGCGATTCGGCCGAAACCCGACGGTGTGTCGTCGAACTCGCGCGGAGCCTCGCCCTCCGGGACCTCGGAGGCGTCCTCCTTCGCCCAGACGGTCACATGGCCGGTCTTGCGGTCCAGCTCCACCCGTGCGTCGCGGTGGCTGCCCGGCTCGCGGTGGTAGGCGATGAGGAGGGCCGACTCGATGGCCTCGACCAGCAGGTCGAACGAGATCTCCTTCTCCCGTACCAGACCCCGCAGGGCACTCATGTCGATGTCCACGGCTACGCCTCCTCAGTGCTCTCGGCGTTGTCGGCGGCCGGGTCCGTGTCGCCGTCCGCGTCGTCGTCCAGGTCGGGGGTGTCAGCGGGGGCCTTGCGGTTGAACTCGACCTCTACCCGGGCCTTGGCGATCTCCGCGAAGGCGAGGCGGCGGGCGGTGGGCTTGCGGCCCTTGACGCCCGGTACCTCAAGGTCAAGCCCCTCGTCGTCCACCCCCGTGATGCGGGCGACCAGCTCGCCGCCCTCGGCCAGCTGCACCTTGATGAGGCGGCCGGTGTTGCGTACGAAGTGGCGGGGTTCGGTCAGCGGCCGGTCGGTGCCGGGAGAGCTGACCTCCAGGACGTACGGGGCTCCGCCCATCACGTCCGACGTGTCAAGGGCCGCGGAGAACTCACGGCTGAGTTCGGCCACCACGTCCAGCTGTACGCCCTCGTCGGAGTCGACCACGACCCGCAGCATCCGCCGCTTGCCCGCCGGGGTGACCGCGACCTCTTCCAGCTCCAGACCCGCTGCCGATGTCAGCGGCTCCAGCATCTCTCGCAGCCTGTCGGTCTGGGTGGTGCTCATCCGGGTGACTCCTCGGCCGCGTTTGCTGTTGTGGGTTCGTCGCGTGTCGGCATGAGCCTATCGTTTCCGGCACCCGACTGACGATTCGGGCGCCCGTGAGCAGACCCGATGGGTGCACGCGCCCGCCTACCCGTCACGGGTAGGCTCTGCCCTGCCCTGGACCTTGATCCGCCAGGACCGTCCCGGGATCCGGGATCCGCCCCAGCATGCCGCCAGGAAGAGGAACGTGCCGCTCCCCATGACGTCGCAGGCCCCCGGCGGCCCGCGCAGACGGGCCGTCCTCACCGGCGGTCTGGCCGTGCCGCTGGCGGCCCTGGCCGGATGCTCGGGCGGCGCCGCGCACGGCGCCCCGGCCGACCCGACGGCCGAGCTGAGCGCCCGGGCCGCGCGGGACAGCGCCGCACTGCTCGCCCGGTACGACGCCACCGCCGCCGCGCACCCCGCGCTCGCCGACCGGCTGCGTCCGCTGCGCGCCCAAGTCGCCCTGCACATCGCGGCGTTCACGCCGTCGGGCGGCTCGGCGGGCCCGGCCCCCAGCGGGTCCGGCGGCGCGGTCGCGGCCGACCAGAACGCGGCGCTGGCCGCGCTGGCCGACGCCGAGCGGCGCACCGCCGACGCCCGTACCACCGCGCTTCAGGACGCCCCGCCGGAACTGGCCCGGCTGCTCGCCTCGGTCGCGGCGGCCGGGGCCTGCCATGCGGCGCTGCTCCAGGGCGGCGGTGGCTGAAATGACCACTGCCGCAGCTGAGGAGGGCCCGATGACCACCCCGTCACCCGGTGGCGAACTCGCGGCCGTGCAGGCCGCGCTGGCCGCCGAGTACGCCGCCCTGTACGGCTACGGGGTGGTCGGCGCCCGGGTGGACGACGCGCGGCGCGCCGACGCCCGCGCCGCCTACGACGCGCACCGCGCCCACCGTGACGCGCTCACCCGTACCGTCCGCGACCTCGGCGCCGATCCGGTGGCCGCGGACGCCGGGTACGCGCTGCCGTTCCCGGTGACCGACCCCGCCTCCGCGGTCCGGCTGGCCGCGGTGCTGGAGGACCGGGTCGCCGCCGCCTACGCCGACCTGGTGCGGGCCGGACACGGCGACGTGCGCCGGGACGCCGCGGCCGCGCTGCGCGAGTCGGCGGTACGGGCGGTGCGCTGGCGGGGCAGCGGCGCGGCCTTCCCCGGGCTGCCGGAGCGGACCGCCGACGCCGGCTCGTCCGCGTCCGCCACGCCCTCGCCCGACTCCCTGTGAACCGCCACCTGACCGAACCGGACCGGAAGGACCCGTCACCCATGGCTTCGGCACCGCACGTACCGCTGGAGCCACCCGAGCGGCTGGTCCGCGTGCTGACCGCGTGGGAGGGCGAGGCGGGCCGGGAGTGGCTGGCCGGACTTCCCGAGCGGCTCCAGGAGTACCTGGAACGCTGGGAGTTGACGCCGGAGCGGGTGCAGCAGCCCGGCGGGAACATCAGCATGGTGGTGCTGGTCCGGCAGGCCGACGGCACACCCGCGGCGCTCAAGCTGGGCCTGGTGACCGCCGAGACCGCCGAGGAGCACGCCGCCCTGGCGCACTGGGACGGGCTGGGCGCGGTACGGCTGCTGCGCGCAGACGCCGAGCGGGGCGTGCTGCTGCTGGAGCGGCTGCACGGTGACATCTCGCTGCGCTCGCTGCCGGACGCCAAGGCGATGCTGGAGGCCGCCGGAGTGCTGCGCAGACTGTGGGTGCCGGCCGCCGGCCATCCGTTCACCTCGGTCGCCGAGCACACGGCTCGCCTGGCCGGTAAGTTGCGAGAGCGCGCCGAGCGGCCGTGGGCGGCGGACGCCCGCCCGCTGGTCGACGAGGCGCTGGAGCTGCGCGACCGGCTGCTGGCCGATCCGCCGGAACCGGTGCTGCTGCACGGCGACTTCCACCACGGCAACGTGCTCGCCGCCGACCGGCTGCCGTGGCTGGCCATCGACCCCAAGCCACTGGTCGGCGACCCCGGTTACGACCTGGCCTGGCTGGTACGGGACCGACTGGACACCCTGGCCGCGGCGCCCGCGGCCCGGTCCGCGGCGCGTCGGCGGCTGGGAAAGCTGGCCGAGGCGCTGGACGTGGACCGGGACCGGCTGCGGGACTGGTCGTTCTTCCGGGCGGTCGAGGCCGGGATGTGGAGCCTGTCGGTCGGTGACCGGGAGGGCGGCGAACTGCTGCTGGAGTTCGCCAGCTGGCTGTAGGCGTCAGCCGGTCAGCCGGTCCAACGCCTCGGCCACGGACACCTCTTCGCGCTCGCCGGTGCGGCGGTCCTTCAGCTCGACCACGCCCTCGGCCGCCCGGCGGCCCGCCACCAAGATGGTGGGCACCCCGATCAGTTCGGCGTCGGTGAACTTCACCCCGGGCGAGACCGCGGTGCGGTCGTCCACCAGCACCCGGACACCGGCGGCGTGCAGCCGGTCGGCCAGTTGCAGGGCGAGTTCGGTCTGGGCGGCCTTGCCCGCGGCGACGATGTGCACATCGGCCGGTGCCACCTCGCGCGGCCAGCACAGCCCGTGCTCGTCCGAGGTCTGCTCGGCCAGCGCCGCCACCGCCCGCGAGATGCCGATGCCGTAGCTGCCCATGGTGACCCGGACCGGCTTGCCCTCCTTGCCGAGGACGTCCAGGGTGAACGCGTCGGTGTACTTGCGGCCGAGTTGGAAGATGTGCCCGATCTCGATGGCCCGGCCGATCTCCAGGCCCGCGCCGCACTTGGGGCACGGGTCGCCCGGCTCCACCACGACCACGTCCAGGTAGCGGTCGACGGTGAAGTCCCGGCCGCACACCACGTTGCGGGCGTGCCGCCCCGGCTTGTTGGCGCCGGTGATCCACGCGGTGCCCTCGGCGATCCGCGGATCGGCGAGGTACGGAAAGGCGCGGTCCTGCGGCCCGATGTAGCCGCGGACGAGTTCCGGGCGCCCCTCGAAGTCCTCGGCGGTCACCAACTCGACGGTGGCGGGGGCCAGTTGCTCGGCGAGCTTGCCGAGGTCCACCTCGCGGTCGCCGGGAACTCCGATCGCGGTGACCTCTCCGTCGATCTTGACCAGCAGGTTCTTCAGCGTCGCCGAGGCGGGCACGCCCAGGTGTGCGGCGAGCGTCTCGATGGTGGGGGTGTCGGGGGTGTCCAGTTCCTCGACCGGCGGGTGCTCGACGTCGGGGACGGGCGGGACGACGGCGGTGACCGCCTCCGTGTTGGCCGCGTAGTCGCACTTGGGGCAGTCCACGAAGGTGTCCTCGCCCGCCGCCGCGGGAGCCAGGAACTCCTCGGAGGCCGAGCCCCCCATGGCACCGGAGACGGCCGAGACGATCCGGTAGTCGAAGCCGAGCCGCTCGAAGATCCGCACATACGCCTCGCGGTGCAGCCGGTAGGAGGCGGCCAGGCCCTCGTCGTCGGTGTCGAAGGAGTAGGCGTCCTTCATCTGGAACTCACGGCCGCGCAGCACGCCCGACCGGGGCCTGGCCTCGTCCCGGTACTTGGTCTGGATCTGGTAGAGGATCACCGGCAGGTCCTTGTAGGACGTGGCCTGGTCCTTCACCACCTGGGTGAAGATCTCCTCGTGGGTGGGGCCGAGTACGTACTGCGCGCCCTTGCGGTCGCTGAGCCGGAACAGCAGGTCGCCGTACTCGTCGGCGCGGCCGGTGGTCTCGTAGGGCTCGCGCGGCAGCAGCGCCGGGAGCAGCACCTCCTGGCCGCCGATGGCGTCCATCTCCTCGCGCACCACCCGGGAGACGTTGTCCAACACCCGCTTGCCCAGCGGCAGCCAGGTCCACACACCCGCCGACGTACGGCGCACGTATCCGGCGCGCACCAGCAGCTTGTGGCTGGCGGTCTCGGCGTCGGCCGGGGCGTCGCGCAGTGTCTTGAGGAGCATTCGGGACATGCGCAGGACCATGGTGGCTCTCCGTACGGACGCTGTCAGTGTGCCGCGGCCGACGATACTGCGCGGCGCGGCCGGTGCCGTACGGGTTTTCGCGGCTCAGCGTCCGCGCAGCGGCAGCATCGCGCCCATCACCGTGTACGGGGTCCTGGCGCTCGGGAAGTGCACCGGGTGCGCCAGGTCGCGGTAGCCGAGGCCGCGGTAGAAACGGCGGGCGGGGCTGTCCAGGTCCAGCGCGGACAGTATCGTGCGCGGCTGCGGTACCGGGGCGGTGATCTCCGTGATCAGCCGGCGGCCGATGCCGACGCCCTGGTAGGCGGGCAGGACGTGGAGTTCCACGATGACGAACGAGTCGTCCAGCCAGTCGTCGTGGCCGC
Source organism: Streptomyces silvisoli (assembly GCF_029269905.1). Classification (NCBI taxonomy): domain Bacteria; kingdom Bacillati; phylum Actinomycetota; class Actinomycetes; order Kitasatosporales; family Streptomycetaceae; genus Streptomyces; species Streptomyces silvisoli. The sequence continues at coordinate 50,947 of NZ_JARJBC010000035.1, forward strand.
CTCTGCGCAGATACGGTTCCACGACGGTGGACCACCAGTGGCCGCGGTCGTTGGGCATCCCGTAGACGAAGCCCACCAGGCGGCCGTCGGCGGTGGTGGCGCCCAGTGCCCGGACTCCCGGCAGGGTCAGGTGGCGCAGCACGATCTGGCGGCGGACCGCGATCTCATCGTCGGTGAGCCCGAACGCGAGTGCCTGCACCGCGAGTGCGTCGTCCACCCTGCTCGCCAGATCAAGCGGCCCCACCGCCACGTCGTCCATGACCGGAGCGTACTAGCGGCACGGCCGCGGCAACCACGGCGCCTGAGCCTTGCTGCCCGCCCCGCCCGTGATGGAACGCGCCGGGGCACCCCGCTTCCGCGAGGTGAGCGAGCCAAAGGGCGCGCCAGTCTCGAAAGCGACGAGGAGGAGGGAGCGAAGCGACCGCTCGACGAGGAGTGTCGAGACCGGGTACAAGCGCCCGGAGGCGAGCGAACACAAAAAGGACGTGAGCGAACACAAAAAAGTCAGAACAGCACGCTCATGAACGAGCCGACCTCGGCGAACCCGACGCGGCGGTAGGCGGCCCGGGCGGCGGCGTTGAAGTCGTTGACGTAGAGGCTGGCGACCGGGGCGACATCGCGCAGCGCGTAGTGCAGCACCGCGGACATACCGGTCTCCGACAGTCCGCGGCCGCGGTACTCGGGGGCCACCCAGACGCCCTGGATCTGGCAGGCGTGCTGGGTGACCGCGCCGATCTCCGCCTTGAACACCACCCGGCCGTCCTCGATGCGGGCGAACGCCCGCCCGGAGGTGACGAGTTCGGCGACCCGGGCCTGGTAGAGCAGCCCGCCGTCGCCCGCCAGCGGGGAGACACCGACCTCCTCGGTGAACATGGCGACGCAGGCGGGCATGATCAGGTCCAGCTCGTCCCGCCGGACCCGCCGCACCAGGGGGTCGGGAGGCACGTCGGCGGGCAGCGAGCGGGTGACCATCAGCGGCTGGTGGGCGCGGACCTCGCGGGCCGGGCCCCAGCTGGGCTCCAGCAGCGACCACAGTTCGGCGGTGGACTCGGCCGGCCCGACGATGGAGGAACAGCGGCGTCCGCTGCGCCGGGCCCGTTCGGCGAAGGCACGCACCGCCTCCGGGCCCGCGCAGATCGGCACCAGGTTCGCCCCGGCGTAGCACAGCGACTCAAGGCGTCCACCGGTGTACCAGCCCCACATCTCGCCGCCGAGCCGCCAGGGGTCCAGACCGGCGACGCGTACGCGGGCGGCGACGAAGGCGTTGACGACCGGCTCCCGCTCCAGAACGGCCAGCGCCGCGTCGAGTTCGGCCGGTTCCAGGACCTTGGTGGTGGTCGTCGTCAACACGTGGGCGCCTCACCAGTACGGGGCTGATCTCCGCACTTTACCGTGCGGCTGCGACTGAGGTGTCAGGAGACGGTGACGGCGGGTTCGCCGGAGGGCACGCCCTCGGCCTCCATCAGCGCGGCGAGCTTCATCGCCTCCTCGATCAGGGTCTCCACGATCTTCGACTCCGGAACCGTCTTGATCACCTCACCCTTC
>NZ_JARJBC010000036.1:0-48501 GCF_029269905.1 Streptomyces silvisoli
ACCCCGCCACCACACCAACGAACACCATCTGCGCTGGTCACGCTTCCGCAGACGCAGCCAGGCCCGAGCCCGCCGTTCCCACTACAAACGCCGAGGCCACAACCCCCAGATGCGGTTGCAGTACTAGTGTCCTGCGTCTCAATTTCGACGTATTTGTGTAGCTTTGCTCCATGGCGCGTATGGGGCGGCCGATGCCCGAGTTGACGTTGACGGACGACGAGCAGGCGACGCTGGTGCGGTGGGCACGGAGGGCGAAGTCCTCGCAAGCGCTGGCGCAACGCTGCCGCATCGTGCTCGGCTGCGCAGACGGCAAGACCAACCGGGAAATCGCCGAGGAGTTGGGCATCTGGCCACAGACGGTAGGCAAGTGGCGGCGACGCTTCCTTGAGCGCCGGATGGGCGGGCTGATGGACGAGCCCCGGCCCGGTGCTCCACGGAAGATCACCGATGAGCAGATCGAGGACGTAGTCGTCGCCACCCTGGAGCGGACCCCGAAGGATGCCACCCACTGGTCGAGAACCTCGATGGCCACCGAGAGCGGTCTGTCGAAGTCCACGGTCGGCCGGATCTGGAAGGCATTCGGCCTCAAACCCCATCAGGTAGACACCTTCAAGCTCAGCAACGATCCGCAATTCATCGACAAGGTCCGCGACGTGGTCGGCCTGTATCTGGACCCGCCGGAGAGCGCCCTGGTGTTGTGTGTCGACGAAAAAAGTCAGATCCAGGCGCTGGACCGCTCCGCGCCGGTGTTGCCGATAATGCCGGGTATGCCCGAACGTCGTACCCATGACTACTTCCGCAACGGCGTGACCACCCTGTTCGCCGCACTGGACGTGGCCACCGGCGAAGTCATCGGCTCGATCCACCTCCGCCACCGCGCAACGGAGTTCAAGAAGTTTCTGACCAAGCTCGACAAGCACGTGCCCGCAGACCTGGACATCCACCTCATCTGCGACAACTACAGCACCCACAAGACCGACACCGTCCGCAAGTGGCTGGATGCCCATCCCCGCTTCCACCTGCACTTCACCCCCACCTACTCATCGTGGTTGAACCAAGTGGAGAGGTGGTTCGCGCTGCTGACGGACAAGCAACTTCGGCGCGGGGTCTATAAGTCCCTTCAGTCGCTTGAAAAAGACATCCGCAGTTGGATCCAAACCTGGAACGACAACCCGCGGCCCTTCGCCTGGACCAAGACCGCTGACGAGATCCTCGAACGACTCGCCGCATATCTTGAACGGATTCCCGGCGCAGGACACTAGTGTGATGCGCCAGAAATCCTGTGGGTTAGTAAGTACCCTGTTGTCATGTCGCATTCGGGGCCTTCTGCTGGGGCGATCGCGTTGTCCGAGGCGGAGCGCGCCCAGTTGGTGCGCCGCACAAAAATCCCGCACAGGCGCTCGGCCGAGAAGGCCCGCATCATTCTGGCGTGTGCTGATGGCATGTCAAACGCTGGTGTCGCACGGCTCGTCGGTGTCCAGGCCAAGACGGTCGGCAAGTGGCCTCGGGCATTCGCCGCAGAGCGGATGGCTGGGGGGCGTTACCCCTTGATCGTGGACACCCTGATCATTGGATCGTGAAGATCCACAGGACAGGAGTTCCCGTTGGGGACGTCGAAGTACTCGCCTGAGTTCCGGGCCGATGCTGTCGCTCTGTACCACGCCAGCCCGGGTGGGACGTATGCGTCGGTGGAACTGCAACGCGACTTCACCAAGGCCAGCCGGGCTCATGGAATCGGGCGTGCAGCTCGGCAAGACCATCGCGCCAGGACTCGATCTGCTCTACCGTCAGCGACTCATCACACAGTCGCATCAACGATCGCCCCAGCCACAAGTCACCCACGTGCGGTTGCAGTATTAGGCCGTTCGTGGTTGGGACGTACTCGCTATCGGCTGGCGATTTCCGACGACTTTGGGAGCCACTGATCGAGTGACGCGCGCGGGCATCGCGGAGTGACCGGGAACGCGGAGGTTGGGGCGTCGATAGGTTGTTGCTGCGGGTTCTCCTCGCCGCCTCCCTGACAGTTGCGCGGTTGAAAGAGGACCCGTTCCTACTGCTTCAGATGCCGAAGAAGCCGTTCCAGGACGCACCGGGACAGCAACGTTCGCCCTGTCGACGACCTCGCGTAGTCGTTCGTCGGTGGCGTGCCGGAGGCTTACCAGGTGAAACCGCGTTAGGGACGGACGGGAATCCAGTTGCCGTGGAAGCCGGACGGGATGCGGGCGGGTATGTGGATCTCCGCGACCGGGTCCGCGCTGAGGTCAGTGGCGTCGAGGATGGCCAAGTAGCTGGTGTCCTGTGACCGGTCGTGGGCGAACGTCATGAGGTACCCGTCATCTTCATGACCGTCGCGTGCGATGGGGTGCCTGGGGACGAGGACTGCCTCTCCGCAGGTATGGCCGCGCGGGAAGCGGTGGACACTGCGGACGGCTCCGGATGCGAGGTCGTACCGATAGATCTCGGAGTGATCGGGCTCGGCGTCGAGGGAGAAGCTGGTGGTGTAGCCGTAGCGGTGCGACAGGCCGATGCGGGCGTCAGCGATCCGGGGATATTCACTGGGTGTGTCGTCGAGGGGGGTTTCACCGACCGCGCCGGTGGCCAGGTGGAGCACCCACTGGTGAAGGGTGGGCAGATCGCCACCGGGGTCCTGCGGCCCTCGCCGCCACAGGGTCGCGACACGGGTACCCGTGATGGTGATCGTGTCATCGGTCTCGAAGGCGTTCATGGTGTGCCATACGTAGCAGGGGGCGACGTCGAACCAGCGCACCGCAGTCTGGGCACCGGCTCGGGCAAGGATGCCGAACCGGGCGCGATGCCCGTCGTCCCACCGCCAGGGCGGGCCACCGGCGGCGGCCTGGCCCTCGTCGAAGACGACCGGCAGGTCCATGAAGATCACGTGATGTTCCGTGACCGCGAAGTCGTGCATCATCACGGCTCGCGGCAGATCCACCGCCTGGGTCTGGAGTACCTCGCCCGTGGCGGAGGCCCGGTAGAACGTCAGGTACGGCGGCCGCAGCCGGTAGCCGAAGAACAGCAACTCACCAGTGATCGGGCAGGCCTTGGGGTGAGCCGTCATCGGTGTACGCAGCGCCCCGTCGAAGGTGAAGGCTCCGATGGTCGCCAGGTCCGGGGTGACCTCGTAGGGGAAGCCGCCTTCTTCGAGCGCGAACAACCGGCCCGCATGCGCGATCAGGTGGGTGTTCGCCGTGGTGACGCGGTAGTTGATCCGTTGGTTCACCGGGTCGAAGGCGAGGGCGAACCGGGGCGTACCGGGGTTCTCGTAGAGTGGCGTGCGCACGTACCGGTTGCGGTACCAGGTGGCCGTGCCATCGTCTAGGGCAATGGTGTGGATCATGCCGTCGCCGGCGAAGTAGTGGGACGACCGACCGGTCCGGGGGTTGGGGCCGTTGCGAAAGTACTGGCCGGACAGTTCCTTGGGGACGGAGCCGACCACCTTGCTGGGACGGAGAGTTCTCTCCTGCGCGATCGGCGCGTTGTTCCCCGCGAGGTGAAGCGGCCTCTCGCCGCCGGCTGCCTTCGTCATCCGGGCTCACTCCTCTTGCTCACAGTGGAGCAAGGATGCGGCAGGAGAATCCGGGGCAACAGTCTTGTTTCTGCACGGTGCATCAGCCGCCCGGCGAACGGGCAGGCCAGGAGGGCACGAGAAAATTGGCACGGCGGGTGATGGCGGCGGAGCATCAGACGCGGGAGATCGCCCACAGGCCGCACAGCTCAGGACTCCCTGCATATCGCAGGACCTTGTGGTGTGTGTGGTCACTTCGAGGCTGGGAAGAGCGTGCCCTGGGTGGCTTGGAAGCGGTAGGACTCGGTGCCAGTCTGGATCAGTGTGCAGCGGAAGGTGATCCGGTCGGCGATGGCCGCGCAGAGGCGGGGGTCGCCGAAGGTCTTGTCCCACTCGGTGAACGGGGGGTTCGTTGCGACGGCGGTGGCCTTGCGTTCCTCGCGTTCCGTCAAGATCTGGAACAGCAGTTTGGCGCCCTTGCGGTCCAGGTTGAGATAGCCGAATTCATCCAGGCACAGGAGGTCGACCTTGCTGTAGCGGGCGATCACGGAGGAGAGTCGGCGGCTGGCGTCGGCCTCGGCGAGTTCGTTCACCAACGCGCTGGTGGTGGTGTAGCGGACCGTCATGCCAGCCTCGGCGATCGCGGTGCCGATTCCGATGAGCAGATGGCTTTTCCCGGTGCCGCTGTCACCGATCAACACCAGTGGGCGGCCCTCGCGGACCCAGGTGGGGGACTTCAGGTCGGCGATGACCTCGGGGGTCACGTTCGGGTTCTTGGCGAAGTCGAAGTCTTCCAGCCACTTCTGGCGCGGGAAGCGGGCCAGCCGCAGCAGCCGCAGCAGCCGCTGCTGGCGACGAAGGTCCCGGTCGGCGAGCTCGATCTGCAGCCGGTCGAGGAGGAACTGCTTGTAGCTGGCCTGCTCGCGGCGGGCGGTGGTGGCCGCCTCGATGAACCGTTCGCGAAACGCGGGCAGCTTCAGGTCCCTGCATGCCTCGTCGATGAGCATGTCCTCGGGGTCGCCGGGAAGGGACATCCGCCGCGGCGGGACCCGGTCTCGCCCCGCCTCGTGGTCTTGGTCGGTAACGGTAATGGTGCGCGTCATGCCCCGTGGCCTTTCCGGGTCGTGCTGTTCGTGGTGACGACCGGCGCGAGGAGCCGGTCGTACTTGCTCATGTCGGGCAGCGACGGGCGCATGTCCGGCGGCAGACGGCGCGCGTGCAGGGAGATCACCCCCTGGCCCCGTCACTCTCTGGCCCCGTAGTGCCAAACAGGGTGTGTCCAGCCAGTGGTGTAACCCGGTTGTCGGGTTCTAGCGGCGGGCGGCCGAGAGTCGTCCGTCGAAGGTGATGTCGAATGCCTGCAGCGCTGGCTTCCAGCGGATCGCCCAGCGCCGCCGTCCTGTCCCGGTCGGGTCCAGGCTCATCACCGCCAGATACACGCACTTCAGCGCGGCCTGCTCTGTCGGAAAGTGCCCACGGGCACGCACAGCCTTGCGGATGCGGGCGTTGATCGACTCGATGGCATTGGTGGTGCACACGATCCGGCGGATCTCCACGTCGAACCGCAGGAACGGCACGAACTCCGACCAGGACGACTCCCACAACCGCACGATCGCCGGGTATTTCTTCCCCCACACCTCGGCGAACTCCACGAACCGCTCCAGCGCGACCTCTTCGGTCGGCGCGGTGTAGACCGGCTTCAGCCCACGCGCGATCTTCTCCCAGTCCTGCCGCCCGCAGTACTTGAACGAGTTGCGCAACAGGTGAACGACACAGGTTTGCACGATCGTCGCAGGCCAGACCGCATTGACCGCGTCCGGCAACCCCGTCAACCCGTCGCAGACCAACATCAGCACGTCCGCGGCGCCGCGGTTCTTGATCTCGGTCAGCACCTGGAGCCAATATTTCGCGCCCTCGCCCCCGTCACCGACCCACAGGCCGAGGATGTCGCGGTGGCCCTCGGCGGTGACCGCCACGGCCATGTAGACGGGCCGGTTAGCGACCTGGCCCTCCCTGATCTTCACGTTCACACAGTCGATGAAGACGACCGGGTAAACCGCGTCGAGCGGCCGGTTTTGCCATTCCGTCATCCCCGCGACCACGCTGTCGGTGATGGTGGAGATGGTCTGCTTGGAGACGTTCGCCCCGTAGACCTCGGCCAGGTGGGCGGAGATCTCGCCGTGGGTCAGGCCCTTCGCGGACAGGGACAGCACCATCTCATCGACACCGGCAAGGCGCTTCTGACGCTTCTTGACCATTATCGGTTCGAAGGTGCCGGCCCGGTCCCGGGGCACCTCGATCTCGACGGTGCCGATGTCGGTGGTCACGGTCTTGGCTCGGTGGCCGTTGCGGTAGTTCTCCCTCCGCCCGTCCTCGGCCCGCTCGCCGTTCTCGTGGCCCAGGTGGTCGGTGATCTCGCCCTCCAAGGCGGACTCCAGCAGCTTCTTGGTCAGCTGCTGCAGCAGACCGCCCTCGCCAGCCAGCTTCATCCCGCCGTCCTTCGCACGGGCCATCAGCTGCTGGATCAAGGCCTCGTCCACGACCTCGTCCACGGGCACCTCTTGGGCCTTGGTGTCACTCACCACGTCAGTCATCAACTGTCGCTTCCAGCTCGGGAGTTACACCAGTGACCGTACAGACCCCAAGCTCGTTGCTGTCTTGCGGTGGTTGCCTCGGGCAGGCGGGTTCGTAGTAGGTGCCGTCGCGGAGTATGGCGTACAGGACGCTGATGCGGTGGCGGGCGAGGCGGAGGAGGGCTTGGACGTGGGTCCTGCCGCCCCGCTGCACGACCCGGCCTTCGACATCCCCGCCCTCCCGCACACCGGCTCCCGCCAGTGCGGGCGAGATTTTCGGCAAGGGCAGGGTCTTCGGACAGGAGCTGGGATGCGGCTACGCGAGCGCGGGGTCAGGCAGGGGCTGGCCACTGAGCGAGCTTAGTCGAACGCCGATGACGCACGTGTCGTCGTCGGTGTCGGAGCTGCTGTGGGTGAGGAGGTGGTCGAGCCGCTGGTCGAGGCTGCCTCCCGCTCGGCTGGCGGCGGTCGCCAGGAGTTGGTTCAGGCTCTCCTGGAGGGAGCGGTCCCTGCGTTCGATCAGGCCGTCGGTGTACAGCAGCAGCACGTCGTCGTGTTGGAGCTGGATCTCGCCCTCCTCGTAGGTCGTCTCGCTGATCGCGCCGAGCAGCAGCCCCTGCACGAGGGGGACGGTCGTGGCCTGCTCCCCGCGGATCAGCACAGGCGGCATATGGCCCGCCCGCGCCCACTTCAACACCCGGGTTTCCGGGTCGAACAGGGCGCAGATCGCCGTGGCGGTGACCTGCTCGGTGAGATGGTGGGCGACGAGGTTGAGCCAGGTCAGCAGTTGCGCGGGGCCGGCACCGGTGGTGGCCAGGCCGCGGAGCGCGTTGCGCAGGGCGACCATGCCCGTCGCTGCCTCTATGCCATGCCCGGCGACATCTCCGATCGACAGCAGCAGTTGCTTGGTCGGCAGCATAGTCGCGTCGTACCAGTCCCCGCCTACCAGGCTGTCGTCCTCCGCCGGGCGGTAGCGAACGGCGATTTCCAGGTCCGGGGCGTCGATCGGGCCGTGCGCTGGCGGCATGATGGCCTGTTGGAGCTGTTTGGCCAGCCGGTTGCGCTCGGCGGTCTGTTGTTCACTGTAGGCGAGTTGGTCGCGGGTGGCGGCCAGTGCCACCTCGGTCCAGTGTTGGGCCGATATGTCCTGATAGGCCCCGCGCACGCCGACCAAGCGGTGGTCGATGTCGAGGACGGGCTCGGCGACAACGCGGATGTGCCGGACGATGCCGTCGAGCCGCTGGAGTCGAAGCGCGACCGCCCCAGGCCTTCGGTGGTGGAGTACGGTGCGCAGGAACCGGCTGATGGCGGCGGTGTCGTCAGGGTGTGCCAGGGCCGCGAGTTGCTCCAGTGGAACGGCCGGTGCGGTCAGCGGTAGGCCGTAGAGCGCGTAGAGCTGATCGCTCCACATGATTCGGCCGGTGGTGTGGTCCTCCTCGAAGCCGCCGATCCGCACCAGCCGCTGCGCGTGCTGGAGCAGGTGGGCCAGACGGGCCGCCTCATCGGCGAAGCGCCAGATGAGCAGCACATCCTGACCGTGGCGAATGATGCTGACATCGATCGTGGTCGGTACCTGAACCTGGCCGACGACCGCGGTGAAGGCCATGCCTGCGGTGCTGAACGGCTCACCGGTGGCGTGGACATGGGCCACCTTGTCGAACAGTCCGTGCTCTTCGGCCGCGAGGGGATATGCCTCCAGCAGGAGGGCGCCTGTCACCGCGCTGCGGGGCCGCCCGGCCGGGTCGGTGAATCGCGGGTTGGCGTGGAGGATCCGGAAGTCCATGAGCCGCCCGTCCGTGTCGAGTTCGGCGCGCAGTACGAGCGCCGCGTCAAGCAGACTGTCGGCGAGCTCGGCCAACTGCGTCCCGCACCCGGCCGCTGCGGTGACATGGTCCGTCCCCGCTGCGGCAGGCAGGGTCCCCAGAGTGTGGGCCGCCAGCTCGGCGAGCGCCTCGATCTGCCGCCGCACCGCGGGCTGCTGGGGAATGGGCGCACCTGGCCAGCAGATCTCCAGCACGCCTTGGATGCGTCCTTGTGCCTCGGCGGGCACCGCGACCCGGCCGCCTCGCGGCATGAGTTGGTGTGCCACGGAGGGCAGGCCGGTCGCGGCCAGTTCCTCGAACCACACCGCCTCTCGGGTGGCGAGTGCCCTGCGGGCGGGCGTGGACACGCCCGGTGGCACGTAGTGCCACCGCAGGGCCTCCTGCTCTGGGAAGCCGGCATACCCGGCGAGGCGCAGTGCCCCGCCCTGGTCGTTCGTCCAGATCGCCACGGCTGTGGCGCCCAGGGGGGTCAGGGCGTGCTCCAGGAGCGAGCAGGCCACGGCCTGCGCGTCGCTGGCGGCGAGCACGCCGCTTTCGGCCGTGCGCAACTGCACCGCGAGGGATTCTCCGGCCTCCGCGTCGGCGGCCGGGCGGTCCTCGCTGGCGACCCGGTCGAGGAAGTCGCGGGCCGCGTCGGTGAATTGGTCCCGGGCTGCCTGGTTGACGATGTCAGCGGCGAGCTGGAGTTGGGAGATCCCGGCGGCCTGCGCCAGTTCGACCAGTTGTCGGGCTGCCTCCACAGGGCTAAGCCGCAGCCGCTCCATCAGGACGCCCTTGGCCATCTCCAGCAGCGCCCGGCCGTCCGCGTCCGCCTGCGCCTGGCGCACCTGTTCACGCAGTCGAGCAACGGTGGCGGCGAGTCGCCCCACCTCGGCCGGGGATGCGGAGACGTTTACAGAGGAGCCGGACGTCGGGTCGTCCTCGCCGTCCACCGGCTCCGCCCCGTACCGGCCCAGTCCGTCGCCCGCGAGGGAGGTGTCGGTCGACGGCTCGCCGGAGGCGGCGGCGTCGGGCGTTGAGCCAACGTTCTGCCGGTGGTCGGTCACTTCGCTGCTCCTCGGTGGCGGTACGGATCCTGGCAGGAATCCAGTGGGGGCGCCGCGTCGGTCCCGGCAGCCGGACGGCCATGGCAGGCGGTCATGGCGCCAGCCTGCGATGGATGCGGGCGACCAGGTCCTCGGCGTTGACGGGCTTGGTGACGTAGTCGCTCGCTCCGGACGCCATGCTCTTCTCCTGGTCGCCGGGCATCGCTTTGGCGGTGACCGCGATGATCGGCAGGTCCGCGTACTGCGGCATGGCGCGGATGGCGGCGGTGGCCGCGTATCCGTCCATCTCCGGCATCATCACGTCCATCAGTACGATGTCGATTTCCGGGTGCGCGGTCAGCGCCTCGAGCCCGGCGCGGCCGTTCTCCGCGTGCAGCACCGTCATGCCGTGCAGTTCCAGGATGCCGGTGATTGCGTAGAGATTGCGCGCGTCGTCGTCCACGACCAGCGCTGTCCGTCCGGCCAGCAGCGGGTCGATGCCTTCGGGTTCGGCTTGCGGGCGCACCTCTCGATCGGTGCGTACCAGGGGCAAGGCGCCGCCGGGGAGGTCAGACGACAGGTGCAGTGTGATCCGCTCGCGTAGTTCGTCGAGGCTGGCCAGCAGTTCCAAGGGACGGGCACCCATCCGCCGTTGGAGCTCCCGCTCGCGTGCACCGTCGATGTGCCTGCTGTTGTGCGCCAGTACCGGCACTGTGTGCAGCGCCGGGTCGGCCTCCATCGCCTCGATGAGCCGCAGCAGTTCCTCGTCCGGCATGCCCAGGTCCAGTACCACACAGTGGCACGCCTGCGCCGCCAGCGCCGTGGCCGCCTCCTGGTGCCCGACCGTGGGGACGATATCGATGGTGTCGGTCGTGACCGTCGTGTTCGGGCCGCCCACCAGATCGGCGCGTACGCTCTCCGCGACCATGGTCAGCAACCCGCGCGACTGTTGCTCGATCACCAGCAGCCGCCGTCGTCGTGTCGTGGGCTGGCCACCCGATGCCGTGGTCTGCCGGCCACCGGTGTTCGGCTCATCGGCTGCGTCCTTGCCGCAGCCAGCGCCGGGGGCCTTCACCGCGAGTTCCTGGTAGTCGGGGCGGGCCACCGGCAGGTAGAGGCTGAAAGTGCTCCCCTCACCGGGGGTGCTCTGCACGGCGATCGAGCCACCCAGCAGGTAGGCGATCTCGCGGCTGATCGACAGGCCGAGGCCGGTACCGCCGTACTTGCGGCTGGTGGTGCCATCCGCCTGCTGGAACGCGCCGAAGATGGCTTCGAGTTGGTCTTCGGCGATGCCAATGCCGGTGTCGCTGACCCGCAGCGCGATAGCCGAGCCGTGGCGGCGCACCGCCGCGGGCAATTCGGCGCCCGCGGCGGTCTCGATGCGCAACTGGACACGGCCGGTCTCGGTGAACTTCACCGCGTTCGACAGCAGGTTCCGCAGCACCTGCCGCAGCCGGGAGTCGTCGGTGAGCAGCTCAACCGGCACACCGGGCGCGGTGACGATGTCGAATCCGAGGCCCTTCTGGCTCGTCATGGGCTGGAAGGTGGCCTCCACGTAGTCGAGTAGTCGGCGTAGCGGCACCCACTCCGGTGAGATGTCCATCTTGCCCGCCTCGATCTTCGACAGGTCCAAGATGTCGTTGATGAGCTGAAGCAGGTCGGAGCCGGCCGAGTGGATGATCTCCGCGTACTCGACCTGCTTCGTGGTGAGGTTGCGGGTCGGATTCTGCGCCAGCAACTGCGCCAGGATGAGCAGGCTGTTGAGCGGGGTGCGCAGTTCGTGGCTCATGTTGGCCAGGAACTCCGACTTGTACTTGGAGGCCAGCGCGAGTTCCTGTGCCCGGGTCTCCAATTCCTGGCGGGCATGCTCGATTTCGAGGTTCTTGGTCTCGATGTCGCGGTTCTGGCTCGCCAGCAGCGCTGCCTTCTCCTCCAACTCCGCGTTGGATCGCTGCAGTTCCTCCTGACGAGCCTGGAGTTCCTCAGAACGGGTCTGGAGCTCGGCGGTCAGCCGCTGCGACTCCTCCAGCAACTCGTCGGTACGGGAGTTGGCGATGATGGTGTTGACGTTGACGCCGATGGTTTCCCGGAGCTGTTCCAGGAAGTCCCGCTGCACCGCCGTGTAGTGGTGCACCGATGCGAGTTCGATGACGCCCAGCACCTGCTCCTCGACCACGATCGGCAGTACGACCAGGTGCAACGGTTCGATCTGCCCGAATCCGGCGGGCACGGTGACCGACCCCGGGGGCAGGTTGTCCACCGCGATGGTCTGGCGGTCAGCCGCCGCCTGACCGACGAGCGCCTGACCGAAGGCGAACCGCGGTGCGTCCTCCTTGCGCGGCTCCGGGCGCCCGTACGACCCGATCATCCGCAACTGATGGCGTTCGGCGGTCTCGTCGGCAAGGTAGAAGCCGCCGTACTGGGCACCGACGAGCGGGGCCAGTTCCGCCATGATCAGCTGCGCCACCAGAGCGAGGTCGCGGTGGCCCTGCATCATCCCGGAGATCCTGGCGAGGTTGGACTTCAGCCAGTCCTGTTCCTGGTTGGCCCGGGTGGTCTCGCGCAGCGAGCCGACCATCGCGTTGATGTTGTCCTTCAGGTCGGCGACCTCGCCGGACGCCTCCACCGTGATGGAGCGGGTCAGATCTCCCTCGGCCACGGCGCTGGTTACCTCGGCGATGGCGCGTACCTGCCGGGTGAGGTTCCCGGCGAGTTCGTTGACGTTCTCGGTCAGCCGCTTCCAGGTGCCCGATACGCCCTCGACCTCCGCCTGGCCGCCGAGCCTTCCCTCGCTGCCCACCTCGCGGGCCACGCGGGTGACCTCGGCGGCGAACGACGAGAGCTGGTCGACCATCGTGTTGATAGTCGTCTTCAGCTCAAGGATCTCGCCACGCGCGTCCACGTCGATCTTGCGGGTGAGGTCGCCGTTGGCGACGGCGGTGGTGACCTGGGCGATGTTGCGGACCTGACCGGTGAGGTTGTTCGCCATCGAGTTGACGTTGTCGGTGAGGTCCTTCCACGTCCCTGCCACGTTGGCCACCCGGGCCTGGCCGCCGAGGATGCCCTCGGTGCCCACTTCGCGGGCCACGCGGGTCACCTCGTCGGCGAACGCGGAGAGGGTGTCGACCATTCGGTTGATCACGTCGGCGAGCGCGGCGACTTCGCCCTTCGCCTCCACGGTGATCTTCTGTGACAGGTCTCCTCGGGCCACCGCCGCCGCCACCTGCGCGATGGAGCGCACCTGGCTGGTGAGGTTGGAGGCCATCACGTTGACGTTGTCAGTGAGGTCCTTCCACGTCCCGGAGACACCGCGCACCGTCGCCTGACCGCCGAGGTTGCCTTCGGTGCCGACCTGGCGGGCCACCCGGGTCACCTCGTCGGCGAAGGAGGACAGCTGATCGACCATCGTATTGATGGTCTCCTTCAGCTCCTGGATCTCCCCGCGCGCGTCCACCGCGATCTTCTGCGACAGGTCGCCCTTCGCCACCGCGGTGGTGACCTGGGCGATGGACCGCACCTGCGCGGTGAGGTTGTCTGCCATCACGTTGACCGACTCCGTGAGGCTCTTCCACGTCCCAGAAATGCCCTTGACGTCGGCCTGGCCGCCGAGACGGCCCTCGGTGCCGACCTCCCGGGCAACACGGGTGACCTCGTCGGCGAAGGAGGACAGCTGATCGACCATCGTATTGATGGTCTCCTTCAGTGCCAGGATCTCGCCGCGAGCGTCCACCGTGATCTTCTGCGACAGGTCGCCCTTCGCAACTGCCGTCGCCACCTGGGCGATGGACCGCACCTGCGCGGTGAGGTTGCCCGCCATGAAGTTCACCGAGTCGGTCAGGTCCCGCCAGGTGCCCGACACTCCCTTGACGTCGGCCTGGCCGCCGAGACGGCCCTCGGTGCCGACCTCCCGGGCAACACGGGTGACCTCGTCGGCGAAGGAGGACAGCTGATCGACCATCGTGTTGACGGTGTTCTTCAGTGCCAGGATCTCCCCACGCGCGTCCACGGTGATCTTCTGCGAGAGGTCGCCCTTCGCCACCGCGGTGGTGACCTGCGCGATGTTGCGCACCTGTGCGGTGAGGTTGCCCGCCATGAAGTTCACCGAGTCGGTCAGGTCGCGCCACACCCCACCGACCCCCGGCACCTGCGCCTGGCCGCCGAGACGACCCTCACTGCCCACCTCGCGGGCCACCCGGGTCACCTCGGAGGTGAACAACGAGAGTTGGTCCGCCATCCCGTTGAAGACCGTCGCGATCTCCCCGAACAGCCCCTCGGCGTCCTCCGGTAGGCGGGTGCCGAAGTCCCCGTCCCGTACCGCCGTCAGCCCGGCGAGCAGCTGCCGCAACTCCGGCTCACCGATCGCCTGCTCCACCACTGCGGCGCCCTCCGCCTGCCGGCGCGCGGCGGGCGGCGCCTCCTTGACCCTAGACTCACGCATGTAGTACCCCACCCGCTGACGCTCGGTCGGCTATCTGTTGTCGTCGAGCAATTATTGCCGGTGCCAGCGTACTGTGAATCGCGCGTGGGCACCGGGCGACGGCCCAGTCCTTCGGCACGCTTGCGGTCCACGTAGGTCTTGTAGCGGCCGAGGACGCCGGTGCGGCAGGTCCACTGGCCGACGGCGCCGATCTGGACCGCGTGATGCGTGTGCGGAACGACGCACCGGCCACGGAGACCGTCTTCATGTTGTGATACAAGCGGCACCACTGACCTTGTAGGTGCGTTGTCGGCATGAGTCCGGTTGCGGCGAGGCATCCGCCGATGAGATCGCTGCGGTATTGAACCTGGCGCAGTCCGTGTCGCAGGGAGCGCATGCGACGGCCGGACGACTTGTGACCCCGGTGGATCATCGGCCGGTAGATCAGGCGCGAGCGTTGCACTGGCTTAGTCCAGCTCCTGCAGGCGGTGCGGAAGCCGTGAGCAGGTCATGCCGCGGGCCGGGTCGTTCTTGACGGGAGCGGCGGATGCGAGGCTTGGGCATCTTCTGCAGGGCGTCGGGGAACTCGGCGATCCACAGGCCGATGGGGATGCGGAAGGCGGGACGGCCAGCGAGCACGTCCAGCTCCAAAGCAGCGCGCTGGCCCGCTGTGGTCGCGATCCGGACCCGGTCGGGCAGCACCCACATCGCGGTCTCACGTGTGGTGGCCGGATCAACAACTGCGTGTGGGACTCGTGCATTAGGGGATCGCCGTGGCTATGGCGCCCGCATGACGGATCAGATAGCTGGCGCAGACGGCGCCCCGCTGGCCAGGCCGGAACTGCACACGGTGTTGCTGGAACTTGAGCGGGAGTTGGCCGCCGATCCCGTCAAGGTCTTCCACCTTCTGGTTCCCCAGCTCGCGCCCAACGACGGACACACGAAGTTCGCTGTCTACCCGGATTGCCTCACAGCTGTCATGCAGGGCGACTGGTGGTACCGGGGGGAGTATCGAGTGACTGCTGCGCCCGGGGGCGCGAGGGTCTCGTACACGGTGGTCAACGTTGCGCAGGAGCAGCACGAGGGTGGGAACCTCATCGGCGAGAGCACTGTCGCAGCGGCACCAGACGCCTTCGCACGGCGCATCGACGCTCTTGAAGACTCGCTGCGTTGAGGTAGATGATCTCGGGATGGCTGGTGTTCTCACGGCGTCGTAGCCGTCCTGGATAGCCCGTTCACCGGTGTGAACCCCTGGCAGTTCAGCAAGCTGATCAATGCGCTGCGGCCTGAAGGAACACCTACCAATCACGAAGGTCACATAGGGCGGCACAGCACCGAAGACAAGGTCCACGGCGGTCCATAATGTGTCGGCGGCCTGCCCGGTGGTCAGGACGAAAGCCAGCGGGCGGCACCTGCGGTCCCCGGCGAGATGAAGCTTGCTGGTGAGCCCGCCCCGGGACCTGCCGAGCAGGGCTGCCTTCAGCCGCGCGTTGCGTCGTTGGCGGATGCGGCGTCGTTCTTCCCGCCCAGGATCGTTCGCGTCCCCGGTGTCCTGTCCGTTGTGTCCGGGCGGGCGGCCCCCCTTTTGCCGGGTCCGTTCCTGTTCGACCGCGGCTTTCTCCAGGGCCTCCAGGATCTCCTGGTCAAGGGGTATACCGGCGGCGTCGTGGTGGGCACGAACGGTCCACGCTCACCAGGGACAGATCGGTCCTGCCCTGGCGGGCGGCCTCGGCGATCGGGCCTTCCAGCAGCGCGGTGAAGACCCCGGCGTCGCGCCAGATCCGGAACCGACCGTAGACGGTGGGCCACGGCTCGAACTCCCCAGGCATCTCCCGCCACTGGGCACTGGAGCGGAATCGCCAGATCACCCCCTCGAACTGGTCCCGCAACCGCGCCGGATACGGTCCATACTCGCCGATCGGCAGGTACGGCTCGACCAACTCCCACTGTTCCTCGGTGAGTTGCCGACGCGTCACACCCCACGTCCTACCAGACCCCACCCACACAGCGAGACGAAACCCGAGAATGATCACAACCTCACACAGCCCTTAGTAACACGGTCGGCAATCGTGTGGCGAGGCGAGGCCCGCCCGTGAGAGTCTGCGCGCATGCTGAAGCCCTCTTGGAGCGATGCCGCGTAAGCCGCCGGCAGCGGTGCGAGCCGCTCTCCGTTTTCACCCGCGCAGTCGTCAGAGTTTGTCGGTGATTGATGGGGTGTCCGCCGCGACGCTGGGGGAAATCCAGCGTCTGGAACGAACCCGGGGCAGGCCGGGGGAGGTTGCTCGTGATCTCGCCTGGTGGAAGCAGCAAGCCGCCGAGATGTGCCGTCGGCGCTGGCATAGCCTTGGCTCCGGACCGTACTACTACGGGTATTGCGGGTGTCCCTGCTGCGACTACGACCCGCCCGAGGGCCGGTGGGGACTGGAGCGGGTGCTCCAGTCCCTCTCCCGCTGGGGCCGCCGTGACTTCGCGGCAGTGGTCAAAGAGGTCGACGTCCACGTCCTGGACGCGACCTATGGCGGCGAACCCGATACCACTGGCTGGTGGGAGCAACGGATCTGACTGTGTCGCACAGGCCGGGACGCGCCTGATGTCTGCTCACGAGAGTGCGTTCGACGTATTCAGCAGCCGGAGGGTTGGCACGGTTCTACGACTTCGGTGCCGGCCGAGTGCCGCAGTTCCTCGCCGAACTCGCCAAGAAGTCGAACTGACCGCGTCGCCACGGAGACTTTGAGCGCGTGAAACCTACAGATATGACACCAATGTCATGAGAAGACAGCACAGCTAAGTAGGTGTTTTTCTTTTCCCTGCTGTAAACAGCGCGGTACCGGCGGAGAAGCCTCCTGCTGGCTTTGTGCCGGTCGTGCTCCTAACCGTCTTCTGGCGCGTTGCAGGAGAAGCCGTACGCGGCGAAGTCGGTGATCGGGAGGTACCCGATGCGCTGGTAGAGGGCGTTGCTGGTGGGGTTGGCCGGGTCCGTGAACAGGACGACCTCCGTCGCGCCTGCGGCCAGCGCGGCCCGGCTCACCTCGACCGTCACGGCACCCGCATAGCCACGGCCCCGGAGGTGAGCCGGGGTGTAGACGGGATCCACCCGGACCATGCCGGCAATCATCGAAGTCGAGCCTGCCATGGAGACCGGAGTGCCGTCCGAGGTCTCCCAGAACGTGAAGTGTTTGTCCGCGAAGCGTGCGTCGTCCCTGGAGTCGGCGTCTACGGATGGTGCCTCTCCGACGGCGGCGACGAACTCACCGCACCAGAAGATGAGTTGCTCACGGTCCTGCTCGCCCGCGACTCGACCCCGGCCCTCTGCGCGCGGCTCCGGTGGGGTGAGCGTGCCGAGACGATAGAGACGGCCCCGCCAGCTGCGCATCGGCGTTGCGCCTGTGTGCCGCTGCCAGGCCTCGGCGAAAGCGGCAGCGGTGTCGTGGACCCCGACGACGCCGGAGAGGGAGTGGCCGACTCCGGCCAGGTGGGCGGCGAGGGTGTCGGCATGCTCGGGGGCGAGCGGGGTGAGGCTCAGGCGGCCGGACGGAAGGCGGTAAAAGATGGCACGGACCTTGCCCCGTCGCTCCAGTCGGCCGAATACGGTGGATTCGGCACCATATGCGTTCGCCCCACGGGTTCGCAGTCTCTCGATCACTGTCAGCGGCGTGGTGTGCAGGGCGGGGCGCGATCGCAGGAAGTCTCCGGCGCGGGTGAGAAAGTCGTCGAGGTCTTCGGTGAGGTGCCAGTCATCCGGGCGCATGCTTCATGATTCCTCGTGCACCTGGCTCCTGATGGCGATTCCTGGAATAGGCCCGTGTTGCTCTTCTTCCTCAGGTGGTCCGGTCTTCATGGAAGTGGGGAGACAGTGGAGCGGAGCGCGCGCGTCAGGCCCGTCGACTGGAAGTTGGCTCGCCTAGTGGACGGTGAGTCAGGGCATGCCTTGGTGGTCCGGGCTGTCGAAGGTGGTGTGAGGAGGCCGAGCAAGGCGCTCCCAGAGGCTGCCGAGGTGTGCGTGGAGGACGTCCTGTGCCTCCTGCGGGGCGAGGTGGCCAACGAGGACGTGCGCGGTAAGGCCGTCCGCGAGGGCCAGGAGAGCGCGGGCCTCGCGTTGAGGGTTGAGGAGGTCCACGTCATCGGTGGCTTCCGAGATGAGGTCGGCGAAGGCGCGCTGCAGCGCGGCGTAGTTGGTCTTGAGGGTGGTGGCGAGTGGTTCGCTGATCGCGGCTTGGGCGACGAAGGCGAGCCAGACCCTGGCTTCGGCGTGGTGTTCTTCGCGAAGTAGTGAGATCTCGGTGGCCGCGTGGCCCAGCGTGGTGCGGGCTGACTGGGCGGGGCTGCTGATGAGGCGGGCCTTGACGCGCTCGCTGATCCGCTCGCCGACGTGCCCGAGGGCGAAGACGAGCATTTCTTCCTTCGTGCGGAAGCACCGTTGAACGGCGCCCATCGAGATCTGCGCGCGGTCGGCGACATCGCGCAGGGTCACGCCGTCCAGCCCTCGTTCGTCGGCCAGGCGGCACACGGCGTCGGCGATGGCGCGGCGTCGGTTGTCGTGGTCCACCTGCCTGGGCATGCCCGCCTCCTTTGTTCGATGCAAGCGTATCGGTTCTCGGGCTACCGTTCCGATGCAAGCGCATCGGAACATGGGATGGGGAGGGTACGAGTCATGCAGGACGCCCTGTGGACACTGCCGGCGACCGCGCAAGCGGCGGCGGTGCGCAGCGGAGACATCTCGGCCGTTGAACTGATCGACAGCCACCTTCAGCGCATCGCCGAGATCAACCCGCAGGTGAACGCGGTAACCCAACTCCTGGCGGAGCGCGCACGCGACGCCGCGGCCCAGACTGACCGGCGACGCGCGGCAGGAGAGGAACTGGGGCCCCTCGTCGGCGTGCCGTTTACGGTGAAGGAGACCACCGCCGTCGAGGGAGTACCGACCACGTTCGGTACGCCGCGTTTCCGTGATCTGGTGGCGAAGACCGACGCGCCCCCGGTCGCCCGGCTGCGTGCGGCCGGGGCCATACCGATCGGGCACAGCAACATGCCCACGTTGATCCTGGCCGGCATGCACACGCGCAGCGAGTTGTTCGGCGACACGGTCAACCCGTGGGACAGCAACCGGACTCCGGGCGGCACCAGCGGGGGTGACGCGGTGGCTGTCGCCACGGGCATGGCGGCACTCGGGCTCGGCAACGACTCCGGCGGCT
This sequence comes from Streptomyces silvisoli, assembly GCF_029269905.1. Taxonomy (NCBI): domain Bacteria; kingdom Bacillati; phylum Actinomycetota; class Actinomycetes; order Kitasatosporales; family Streptomycetaceae; genus Streptomyces; species Streptomyces silvisoli. The sequence goes on from NZ_JARJBC010000036.1 coordinate 18,554, forward strand.
CGGTGCGCGTGCCCGCCATGTTCTGCGGTGTAGCGGCGCTGAAGCCGTCCACCGGCCGCTTCCCCGCCGACCACCGCATCCTCGGCCCGGACGACCCCGGCCCGGCGTCCCAGATCCTCGTCACTGACGGCCCGCTGGCCCGGACCGTGGGCGACCTGCGGTCGGCCTACGAGGTACTGGCGGGGGCCGATCCGCGGGACCCTCGCGCCGTGCCGGTGCCCGCCTACGGCGAACCGCTCCCCGGACCGCTGAAGGTCGCGGTCGTCGCGGACCCGGGCGGGCACGGCGTCCATTCCACGGTTCGCTCAGCCATCGAGACCGCCGCTGACGCGCTCCGCGACGCCGGATACGACGTGCGCGATGCGCGAGATGCGCTTTGTCTCGGCCGGGCCGGGGTGGCCTGGTCGCCTGTGAGTTCGAGGAAGCCCCGGCGGACCGTTTTCCGGTCGCCGGGGCTCCGACTGAAGCCCGCTACGGGGCTGTGCCGCGGGCTGTTGCCCCGTGCGCCCGGCGCGATGCCTGGGCCAGGTCGAGGTCGGTGGTCTCGGGAGCGAGCAGGTGTGAGAGCAGCGCGCCGAGGGCGAGGACGGCCGCGCCGACGAGCAGCACGAACCGGACTCCGAAGTGGGACAGTCCGATCGGCAACAAGAAGGTGCCGACCGCCGCGCCGACCCGGCTCATGGCGGCGGCGAAGCCGACGCCTGTGGTGCGGATGGAGGTGGGGAAGACCTCCAGCGGGTAGACAGCGGTCAACGCGCTGGAGGCGGCGTTGAGGAAGATGAAGAAGAGGAATCCCGCCACGATCAGCGGCGTGGACTTCGGCCACGCCGCCACCACCGCCAGACAGGCTGCGGTCACCCAGAACGGCGGAATCAACAGCTTGCGGCGGCCTATCCGGTCGACCACCAGGCAACCGGCGGCGACGCCGAGCACCGCCGTGACCGAGTAGACCATGAGCGCCAGCGTGGCGTGGTTGCCCATGCCGAGCGCATCGAAGACCGGTGTCCAAAAGGTGCCGATGGCGAAGTAGGGCAGCACCAGGCAGGCCCAGAAGGCGCTGGCGAAGACGGTGCTGCGCAGATGCTCGCGGGTGAAGAGAGCACGGAAGCTGTCCCGGCCCTCCCGGTCGGCGATCTCCGCCTCCACGTCCACCTCCACGCCGTATCGGGCGATGAGTTCCTCGGCCTCCTCACACCGCCCCTTGCTCAGCAGCCAGCGCGCCGACTCGGGAACTCCACCACGCAGCGCCAGGCACACCACGGCGATCACCGCACTGCTGGCCAGCGACCAGCGCCATCCACCGTGCACTCCGGCCAGCAGGGCTCCGACGGCCGTCGCCACCATGTATCCCACGTACCAGCTCACTTCAAGGCTGGCCAGCAGCCGCCCCCGCTTCCGGCTCGGCGCGTACTCGGAGAGCAGTGGCGCGCCGATGGCGTACTCGCCGCCGATGGCAACGCCCATCAGCAGGCGGATGACGAACAGTTGCAGGCCGTCGACAACGAAGAACTGCAGGACGGAGCCGATCAGGAAGACCAGCATGTCGAGCAGGAAGACCGGACGGCGGCCGATCCGGTCGGCGAGCCAGCCGAAGAGCGGGCCGCCGACGAAGATGCCGATCAGCGGCGAGGCGCCGACGAGGCCCTGCATGAGGGTCGACAGGTGGAGGTCGCTGGCGAGCGCGGTGAGGGCTGCGCCGATACCGCCGAGGATGTAGCCGTCGATGCTCTCGCCGATCTGGGTTGCGAGCATCAGCCGGGTCTGGAGGCGCTTCAGGGCCTGCTCGGGGGCCAAGGCGGCGGCGTCCGGTGCGTGTCTCAGTGCGGGCATGGGGACTTCCTTGTCCGGAGTGCGAACGGGGACGGTGGCGAGGCAGGACGCGGGAGGGTCAGGCGGCGGGCCAGTCGAGGGCGATGTACTTGGTCTCAAGGAAGGCTTCGATGCCGTCGTGGGAGCCTTCTCGTCCCAGGCCGGACTGCTTGACGCCGCCGAAGGGCGCCGCGGGGTCGGAGACGAGGCCGCGGTTGAGTCCCACCATGCCGGCCTCCAGACGCTCGGCGATCCGCAGCGCCCGGGCGACGTCGCGGGAGTACACGTAGGAGGCGAGGCCGTAGGAAGTGGCGTTGGCGCGGGTCACCACTTCCCCGTCGTCGTGGAAGACGGCGATGGGGGCGACCGGGCCGAAGATCTCCTCGTGCATCATCCGCGCGTCGTCGCAGACGTCGGTGAGCACGGTGGCCGGGTGGTAGAAGCCGGGCCCGTCGGGGGTCCGGCCCTGGGCCGCGATCCGGGCGCCGCGGTCCAGGGCGTCCCCGACCAGCTCCTGGATTCGGGCGAGCGCGGCGGCGTTGACCATCGGGCCGAGTTCGGTGCCCTCGGCCAGGCCCGGCCCGGTGCGCACGGCGGCCATCGCGGCGCCGAACTTCGCGGTGAACTCCTCGGCGACCGACGCGTGAACGTAGAAACGGTTGGCGGCGATGCAGACTTCGCCGCCGCCGCGCATCTTGGCGTCCATCGCGCCGCGCACCGCCGCGTCGACGTCGGCGTCGGCGCAGACGATGAAGGGTGCGTTGCCGCCGAGTTCCAGCGTGGTGTTCATGATCTGCTCCGCCGCCTGGTGGAGCAGCAGCCTGCCGGTTGCCGTGGAACCGGTGAAGGAGAACTTGCGGACCCGCTCGTCCGCCATCCACACCCCGACCACCTCGGCGGCGCGGTCGGTGGGCAGCACACCGAGCACACCGGCCGGCAGTCCGGCCTCGGCGAGCAGTTCCGCGACGGCCAGGGCGGTGAGTGGAGTGTCGGGGGCGGGCTTGAGCAGGACCGTGCAGCCGGCCGCGAGGGCTGGGGCGATCTTCCGGGTGACCATCGCGGCCGGGAAGTTCCACGGTGTCACATGCGCGGTGATGCCCACCGGCTGCTTGACGATGACGTGGCGGAAGCCTCCGCCCGGGGCCTCACCGAAGCCGGAGCCGACCCGCACCGCTTCCTCGGCGAACCAGCGGAAGAACTCGGCGGCGTAGCCGACTTCGGCGCGCGCGTCGCGCAGCGCCTTGCCGTTCTCCAAGGTGATCAGCCGGGCAAGGTCGTCCAGTTGGGCGTGGAGGAGCCCGTGGGCGCGGTGCAGGATCTCGGAGCGCCCACGAGGCGGGGTGGAGAGCCAGCCAGCCGCGGCAGCCTCGGCGGCGTCAACGGCTGCGCGGGCCTCCGGGGCGCCAGCTGCCGAGACCGTACGCAACGGCTGCTCGGTGGCGGGGTCGAGCACGGTGAACTCGCGGCCGTCCGCGGCGGGCGACCAGCGCCCGCCCAGGTACACGTCGCCTGCGCCCGGCGGTCCCGCGGCGATCTTCTCGGTCTGCATGGCCTGTCCGTCCTGGTGATGCGCCTCCCGTGGCCGTCCACGGGGAATGTGGACGGGACTGTAGGAACGCGAAATCGACCGGAACAAGGGAGCTACCGAGATCGCAACACGGGTTGCGCTGAGGCCAACTGCCCTCACGATGTCCAGGTCAGGTGAAGCGCGGCCTCACCGGCCGGGGCCGGGGCTCCCAGCCCAGCTGGGCGGAGACGCGTTCCGCCGCCAGCGCCGTGGCACGGCCGGCGGCTGGCAGCGAACCGTCCATCCGGTCGTATGGAGCGGAGATGTTGAGGGCCGCCACGACCCGGCCGCGGAAGTCCCGTATCGGCGCGGACACGCCGACGAGGCCGGGCTCGAACTCCTCGCTGACTTGGGCGTATCCGTCCCGGCGGGCCTCTTGGACGCGCTGCCAGACGTCCTGCACGGCGTGCACGGTCGAGCCGGGGAAGCCGTCTGCGAGGTCGCCACCGCCCAGGCGTAGGTACAACTCGTCGGGCGTGCCGTCCATGAGCAGGACGCGCCCGGCGGAAGTGCGTGCGGCGGGGACGCCGCGGCCCTCCCAGCCGTGCAGGCGGAAGTCGTGGCCGGATACCGAGAGCAGCGTGAGGACCTCGTTCCCTCGCAGCACGCACAGGTGCGTGGTCTCCTCCAGGTCGGCGGAGAGCGTGTGCATCACCGGCTCGGCGGCGCGCACGAGGCGGTTCTCGGAGGTTCGCGCGACCAACGAGAAGAGCCGCCAGCCGAGGCGGTACTCCAAGGTGTCCGGGTCACGCTCGACGATGTCCTCATCGGCGAGCGCCTTGAGCGCCCGGGAGACCTGGCTCTTCTCCCGCCCGGTCAGTCGCGCCAGCCGCACCACGCCCAGTCCGCCGCGCTCTTGGGCCTCGGCGGACGCGAGGGCCTCCAGGAGCTCGATGTCGCGGCGCAGCCCGTGGCCCAGTTGGCGGGCCCTTTCAGTCGGGGAGGAGGACGTCACACCGCACAGCGTAGAACCCCTCGCCCAGCACGGTGGTTGCGGTCATCGCAACCCGGGTTGCGATTGGCGTCCCTGCCTTGCCGGTGCCCGGTGCGGCTCCTAGATTCGCCGCTGCGAGCCGCGAGGTCCCCGGCGTGACGGGCATCGTGCAGACCCGAGGCGGCTGGTCCGTTCCCGTTCTTCCTGGAGGAATGCCTCATGCCCTTTGCCCAGACCGCGCTCATCGGCGAGTCCTTCATCGGCGAGGGCCCCAACGCGGCGCACACCAACATCGTTATCGGCCGCGCCGGCGGCCCGGTGGAGACGGCCTGGGTCTCGGCACTCGCCTCGCCCAGCGTCGGCTACGCGCCCTTCGTCACCGTGGTGCGCCCGAACGTCCCCGTCAAGCCGCTCACGCTCTTCGTCAACAAGGCGGCGGCCAACGGTGAGCTGCACCAGCGGGCGACCTGGGGCTCCGCGCAGGCCGGACTGGCGCGGGGTGTCGCCGACGCCGTCGAGCATGAAGTGATCCCGGCCGAGGAAGCCGAAGACCTGCTGATCGTCGCGGCGGTGTGGGTCGATCCGGCGGTGGACGACCTGGATGCCTGCTTCCGTAACCAGCGCGCTGCCGCCTTCCGCGCGGTCGCGGCCGCCGTGCACGCCGAGCCCGGCGTCGCCGAGGTGCTCGCCGCCGCCGAGGCGGGCCCGTCCAACCCGTTCTACACACCGAGCGCCGAGCAACTCGCCGCGTCCGTGCCGACCCTGGAGGCGGCAGCCCGATGAAGATCACCGACATCACTCTCGATCGGCTGCGGCTGGTGCTCGACCCGCCGTTCCGCGCGGCCTGGGACCCGGAGCCGCGCCGCCACTTCGACGCCACCATCGTGCGGGTGCACACCGATGAGGGGATCACCGGCATCGGCTCGGGCGACACCATGGACGGCTTCGACGCCTTCCGCCCCCTGTTCGTCGGTGAGGACCCGCTGGACATCGTCCGGCACGTCCGGGCCATCGAGACGGCCAACTTCCACGGCGGCGTCTACTGGCCGCTGGAGGCGGCGCTGTGGGACATCATCGGCAAGGTGCACGGCCGGCCGGTCGCCGAGTTGTTCGGCAATGCGGCCAAACAACTGCCCGCCTACGCCTCCTGTGGTGAGCTGAAGTCCCCGCAGGAGCGGGCGGCCACCGCGCTACGGGTACGCGAGGCCGGTTTCCGCGCCATGAAGATCCGCATCGACCGCAACCGGATCGACGAGGGCGTCGCCGCGGTCCGCGCGGTGCGCGAGGAACTGGGCCCGGACTTCGACATCATGGTGGATCTCAACCAGTCCTGGCGGATGGCCGGCGACACCGCGCCCTCCTCGGACCTGGCCACCACCCGTAAGACCATCGCCCGCCTGGCCGAGTTGGACGTCTTCTGGATCGAGGAGCCGCTGCCCTACGCCGACGTCGAGGGCTACCAGCGGCTGCGCGCGGAGAACCCGGGAGTACGGATCGCCGCCGGGGAGATGCACCACTCGGCCACCGAACTACTGCGCTACCTGGAGCAAGACGTCCTGGACGTCTACCAGATGGACGTGGTCCTCGCGGTGGGCATGCACCGGGCGCGCACCCTGGCCGAGGTGGCGCACCTCAAACACCGGCACTTCACGCCGCACTCCTGGACCAACGGCATCGGCGTACTGGCCAACCTGCACGTCTGCGCGGGCGTGGGCGGCGGCCCCTACTTCGAGTTCCCCTACGACCCGCCGGGCTGGACCCCGCAGCGGCGGGACTTCATGCTCGCCGAGCCGGTCGCGGTGAACGCGGACGGCAGGATCGAGGTGCCGCGCAAGCCCGGCCTGGGCGTGGACCTGGACGAGGACGCGGTGGACCGCTGGAGGGTCTCATGAGCACCACACCACCGACCGTGGAGCACCTGCTGTCCCGCCCGTACGGCGAGTGGCGCGCGGCCGCCTCCCAACTCGCCTTCGAGACCCGGCCGTTCATCGACGGGGCCTTCCTCGACCCGCTCTGCGACGCGGCCTTCCCCAGCGTCTCACCCCGCGACGGCGCCGTGCTCGCCCACATCCCGGACTGCGGCGCGCCCGACGTGGACCGCGCGGTGCGCGCGGCGCGCAGCGCCTTCGACGACGGCCGGTGGCGCGGGCTCGACCCGAAGGAGCGCAAGCGGATCCTGCTGCGCTTCGCCGAACTCGTTGTGGAGCACGCCGAGGAACTGGCCCTGTTGGACACCCTGGAAATGGGCAAGCCGATCACGGAGTCGGTGCGTATCGACGTGGTGAAGGCCGCGGAGACCCTGGCCTGGTACGCCGAGGCGATCGACAAGTGGTACGACGAGGTCGCCCCGGCGCCGCGCCACGCCCTCGCACTGGTCACCCGAGAGCCGCTGGGCGTCATCGGCGCGGTGGTGCCCTGGAACTACGCCCTGCTCATCGCCGCCTGGAAGCTCGCCCCGGCCCTCGCCACCGGCAACAGCGTGGTGCTCAAACCCGCGGAGCAGACCTCGCTCGCAGCGCTGCTGCTGGGGCGGCTGGGCAGCGCTGCCGGTCTGCCGGACGGCGTGCTCAACGTCGTACCGGGGCGAGGGGAGACGGCCGGCCAAGCGCTCGGCAGGCACCCGCAGGTCGACAAGATAGCTTTCACCGGATCCACCGAAGTCGCCCGACTCTTCCAGGTCTACGCGGGCGAGTCCAACGGCAAGCAGGTCGCGGTGGAGGCCGGCGGTAAGTCCCCGCAACTCGTGCTCCCGGACGCCGACCTCGCCGCGGCCGCCTCCGCCGTGGCATGGGGGATCTTCTACAACGCCGGCCAGACCTGCAACGCGGGATCGCGGCTCGTGGTGCACCGGTCGGTCAAGGACGAGTTGCTCGCGCGGATCGTCAAGACGACCGAGGCGACGTTCACCGTCGGCGACCCGCTGGACCCGGCCACCGTGATGGGCCCCCTGGTCGACGAGGCCCAGGCCCAACGGGTTCTGGACTACGCCGAACTCGGCCGACGCGAGGGCGCCTCGCTGGCCCTCGGCGGCGGCCGGGTAGCCGTGGCCGGGCCGGACGGCGAACCCCTGGACGGTCCGTACCTGCAGCCGACCATCCTGGACGGCGTCGGCAACGCCTCCCGGGTAGGCCGCGAGGAGATCTTCGGCCCGGTGCTCTCGGTAATCGACTTCGGCGGCGGCGCGGAGGAGGGCGTCCGGATGGCCGACGACTGCGACTACGGCCTGGCCGCCTCCGTCTGGACCCGCGACCTCGCCACCGCACACCGCGCCGCCCGGGCACTGCGCGCTGGAACGGTCTGGGTCAACACCTTCGACGCCAGCGACGTCATCACGCCGTTCGGCGGCTTCAAGGCCACCGGCGCCGGACGCGACAAGTCGCTGCATGCCCTGGACACCTACACGGCGCTGAAGACCACCTGGATCGACCTGGGCTGAGCCGCTCCCGGTCCTGCCCTACGCCGGGGCGCCCGCCCCGGCCCACCACCCGCACTTTCGAGCCGTAGTGAGGCACACCATGAGGATCGGATTCATCGGACTGGGCAACATGGGCGGCCACATGGCCCGTAACCTCCTCCAGTCGGGCCTGCCGGTCACCGTCCACGACACCCGCGAGGAGGCCGCCGCCCCGCACCGCGCCCTCGGCGCTGCCTGGGCGCCGACCGCCGCGGCGTGCGCGGCCCAGGCCGACGTCCTGATCACCATGCTCCCCACTCCCAGGATCGTCGAGGAGGTGATGCTGCGCGGCGGTGCAGCGGCGGCGCTCGCCCCCGGCGCGCTATGGATCGACATGTCCACCTCCACGCCGGCCGCCGCGCGCCGGGTACGCGAGGAGGTCCTCGACGCTCGCGGCGTCCGCGTCCTCGACGCCCCGGTCAGCGGTATGGCCCGGGGCGCGGACGCGGGCACCCTGCAGATCTTCGTGGGCGGCGCCACCGAGGACTTCACCCGCGCGCTACCCGTGCTGGAGGTGCTGGGCGACCCGGACAGGATCCTGCAGGTGGGCGGCCATGGCACCGGCTACACCGTGAAGCTGATGATCAACCTGCTCTGGTTCAGCCACCTCGTCGCCACCTCCGAGGTGCTGGCGGTGGGCGTCAGGGCAGGCGCGGACCTCGGCGTGCTGCGCACCGCGCTGCTCACCAGCCCCGCCGCATCGCACTTCCTGGAGCGGGACGCGCTGTCCGTACTCGCGGACGGCGACTACGACGAGTCCTTCGCCATGACGCTGGCCTGCAAGGACCTGGGACTGGCGGTGGACCTCGGCCGGGACGTCGGGGTGTCGGTCGAACTGTCCGCACTGGTCGAGCAGGTCTACCGGCGAGCCAAGGCCCAGTACGGCGACCTCGCCGGGGAGATGGCACCGATGCGGCTCTACGAGGAACTGGCCGGACAGCACTTCCGGCTGCCCGTCCCGAAGCAGGCCGCGCTCACCGCCTGAAGTCCCAACCACCACACAGGAGCCCGCACCATGTCCGCCCTCTCCTCCCCAGCCGCCGGGGCCTCGTTCACCGTCGACCCGACCTGCGCCACCATCTTCGGGGCCGGCAGCCTCGCTCGGCTGCCCGAACTGATCGCCGCCACCGGCCATCGGCGCGCCTTCGTGGTCACCGACCCCGGCCTGGTCGCCGCGGGCATAGCCGAGCGCGTCACCAAGGTTCTGAACGCCGCCGAAGTCGAGTGCGGCCTCTTCGCCGACGTCGCGCCCAACCCCTCCACCGGCAACGTCGACGCTGGCGCCGCCGCCGCCCGCGCGTTCGGGCCCGCCGCGGTCGTCGCTCTCGGCGGCGGCTCCAGCCTGGACGCTGCCAAGGGCATCTCGCTGCTGGTCGGCAATCCGCACGCGCGTGCCGCCGACGCCGACGAACTGTGGGACGCCGCTGACGGCCTGCCGCTGATCGCCGTCCCCACCACCGCCGGCACCGGCGCGGAAACCAACGGCTTCGGCGTGATCGAGGACGTTGCCGCGCACCGCAAGGTCTACCTCGGCCACTCCTCCGTACGGCCGCACACCGCCGTACTGGACCCGGAGCTGACGCTCGGCCTGCCGCCGCACGTCACTGCTGCCACCGGGCTGGACGCCCTGGTGCACGGCGTGGAGTCACTCGCTTCCCGCGGCGCCAACGCCGTCTCGGTCGCGTACGCCACCCAGGCGGTGGCCCTGGTCGGCCGCTGGCTCCCGATCGCCTACCGGGACGGCGCCGATCTGGAGGCTCGCGCCCAACTGATGCTCGGCGCGCACTTGGCCGGGCGAGCGCTCACTATCTCCGGCCTCGGCCTGGTGCATGGCATCGGCCATGCCCTGACCGCCCGCATCGGTACCCCGCACGGCGTGGCGCTGGCCGCGGTCTTCGAGGAGGTCATGGAGTTCAGCGCCGAAGCGGCAGGCCCGGCGTACGAGCAGGTGGCCCGAGCACTGCGGGTCCGGCCTGGTGTGCCGGATCCGGCTCCGCGCGACTGGGCGAGCGCGGCGATCGGCGCTGTCCGCGAGATCTCCGGCGCGATCGAGGTGAAGCGCCCGCTGCGCGAACTGGGCGCGACCAGGCAAATGCTGACCTGCGTCGCCGCTGGCGCTGTCGCGGACGCCGTCACCCGCAACGCGCCGAAGCCCGCCACGGAGGCGGAGGTCCAGGAGATCCTCGCATCGGTCTTCTGACGGCGTCTCACCTCGCCACCACGAAGCCGCCGCCCCACCGCGGCCCGCGGGCCGCCGAGGCTGTCGGCACAGGGCCGTCACGGCCACTGATGGGGCGTCAGCGGCGTGCATTCGTCGGCCACTTCCACGGCTCACGCCCCTCGGACCGTGGTACAAGTCCTGGCCCGCCCCGTTACAGGCCACCGGGTGAGGAGAGTCCGTCGCGCAGCCAGGCAGCTTCGGGCCGGGCACTCCGCGCGCCCGGTCAGCCGCTTGCCCGATCTGCCCACCCTTGGCCCCAACCGGAAGGCATGGACCCGACGCAGTGGCCCGGTACTCGATCGGAAAACGGCGCTGGAGATCTCCGTCGAGGACCGGGGGATCGTGGCCACCGCCGACCCGGCACGTCTGTCAGAGAAGCGCACCTGGTACCTGGCCGCCAATCTGCCCCACGCCTGACGTTCGTCGTCCGCACAACAGTTGGACACCGACCCGCCGGGTCAGTGGGGCAGCCCGCTTTCGGTGGTTGTGATGGGGACGTAGTCCACGATCAGGGACTGCGAAACTGGGTGTTGCCGTTGGGGTCACCGGGCCAGTAGCCGCCGACGGCGAGGTTCATGATGAGGTGGATGGGATGGTCGAAGACCCACTTGATGCCGTGGGTGTCGGCCGGGGTGCGGGTCTCGTAGGCGTGGCCGTCGACAGAGAAGGTCACGGCGCCCGGCGACCAGTTTCCCTCGCAACGTTCGGTACGGCCACGGCCCATCGAGTACGCACGGGGGGTGTCGGTCACGCGCCGCAGTGGTCGGACACGGGCAGTTTGCCGGTGATGAGGTAGGTCGTCTCCGCGGCACGGGCGCACCCGGAGTTGAAGTACGCCGTGTGTCCCGTGACGTTGGCGACGAGTAGAGCGCTGCCGGTGATCTCGCGGTGCAGACCTTGCGCCCATACCAGCGGTGTCGACGGGTCGTACCGCGTGCTGGCCACCAGGATCGGTGGGGCACCGGTGATCTTCTGCGGCCCCCAGGGATCGGTGGACGGCAGCGGCCAACCCGCGCACAGGTCCGTCATCAGCCAGGCCTCAGAGGAGGCGCCGGTGTGCGGGGACAGGGCGCGGGCCTGCTTCAACCGCGCGGCGGTGTCGGCGTAACCACGCAACTGCGGCGGGAAGTCCATGCAGCCCACTGCCGCATAGGCGTCTTGAGGCTGCCCGACGTCGGAGTTGTCGGCCATCAGCGAGGCGTCGCCGTCCTGTGCCTGGGCGATCGCCGTACCCAACTCCCGCCAGGTGGAGGGGAGCAGCGAACTGGTCGGCCCGAACAGCAGCAGGTTCGGCAGCACCATCCGGATCGCGTCGGCGTTCACCGTCGTCGCACCGCCCCTGGCGTGCGGTGCGGGGATCGGCGTGCGGGCCGCGCGGGCCACCAGTCCGTCCCAGATAGCGGTCACGTCCTGGCCGTGCAGCGCACACGACCTCGACGCCGTGCACCACCGGGCGAACCGGTCGAACACCTCCGACAGCGAGGACGCCTCCTCGTCCAGGAAGGTGGCCGGGGTAATGGCGTGGTCCATCGCACCGTCGAGCACCATAGTCTGAACCTGGTGCGGGAACAGGCGGGCATAAGTCTGGCCGAGGAACGTACCGTACGACACGCCCAGGTAGCTGATCTTCCGCTGCCCCAGCGCGGCACGGATCACATCCATGTCACGGGCCGCGCTGACGGTGTCGACGTTGGCGACCAAGCCGGGCGCCGAATGCTTGACGCAGGAGGTGCCGTAGGCCGCGCTCTGTCGCTGGACGGCCGCGAACTGCGCCTTCGAGTCAGGGAAGACCGCTACCTTCGGCGACAGCGCCGCACCGGTGCACGCCACTGCGGTACTGTCCCCGACCCCGCGCGGGTCGAAGCCGATGACGTCGAAGCGCCGCTGCAACTCGGCGGGCAGCACCACCCGCCCCATCTCGGAGATCACCTCGGCACCCGCCCCGCCAGGACCACCCGGGTTGAACAGCAACACCCCCAGCCGATGCTTTGAATCCAGAGCCGGCAGCCGGGACAGATGCAGGGAAATGGTCGGCCCATGCGGACGGGCCCACGACAGCGGCACCCGAATGTCCGCGCACTGCGCAGGGCTCGCCTCCGGCCCCGCATCGGCACACTTAGTCCACTTAGGCGCGGCCGCCACGAACGACGGCGTGGACGGCCCGGCCGACTGCACCGCCGCAGCGTTCCCAGACCACGGGCCCAAGCCCACGGCTACCAACAGCAACGGCACGACACCGCGCGCCGCCCAGCGTAATCTCACCATGCGTCAGACAGTACTGGCTCACTATCATCGCGGTGTAGGCCGTCGCGCCGACGTTCGTTCTGATAGTCGCTAGCGTGGCCAACAAATCAAGCCCGACCTGCCAGGCTGCTGCCGCCTGCTTGAAACTACCTCGGCCCAAGGCGTGTTGAAGCCTTGGGCCGAGGCCAAGGCGGCTTGCCCGCCTCAAGCGGCAGCACATCACTTGCTCAGCTTGAGCCTCCACAAGCCGCGTCCGTGTGTGGCGGCGACCACGGTGTCGCCCGAGGGGAGGAGGGTCAGGTCGGTCGTGACGGAACTGGGCAGACCGCGGCCGAGCCGCGCCCAACGAGTCGGGTTCCTGACGTCCGCCGTGTAGACGAGGTGGTCGGTGGCCAGGATCAACTGGCCCTTCGCGATGACGAGCGCATCGGCCGGAAGGTCAGGTAGGTTGCCGCTGATGTCCCTCCAGGTACTGCCGCCGTTGAGCGACTCGAAGACGTGCCCGACGCCAGCGCCGGGAATCCACTTCCGCGAGTACGCTCCGTAAACGGCGTAGACGTGAGCCGGGTTGGACTGTTCGCTCACCAACCGGGTGAGGTAGCGGTTCGGCAGGTTGGGTGCGGTGATCGTGTGCCAGGTTCCGCCGTAGTTGGTGGCGATGCCGCTTTTGAACCCGGCTCCGCTCTCGGCTGACGGCAGGCAGGGACCACACCAGCCGACGTAGTCAACGCTGTTGTTCGCCTCGACCGCGGTGGTCGAGGCGTTGGCGCCGAGATCGTAGACGTTCTTCCAGTCGCAGCTGGCCGCCGTCTTCGAGCAGACCGTGTCGAAACCCTTCTGGGTCTCCCAGACATACCGGCCTGATATCACCCATTGGTTGGGGTCGGTTCTGTCTGCCGTGAAGGGGGCGATGAACTGCATGTTCGGATCGCAGCCCGCCACCGGCGCGTTGATCTGGCAGCTCGGGCTGATCTCCCGGAATGCCGCGGCCTTGCCATCGGAGCGGCCGCCGTCGGTGGTCACGGCGATGTCGCCGTCAACATATTCAACAGCCGCCCGGTCGGCGTTCCCCGGGTCCACGATGACATCGCCGCCATCGCCGGCGAACGGCTGGATCACATCATGGGAGTTGCCCCGGACCAGGGTCCCGCCGTTGTCCTGAAGACCGCCCCATAGCGCGGTGCCACCGTTGGGGTCGCGACCCGCGCCGACGTAGAAGTACTGGAGCGTGTGCAAGCCGGAGTTGAGATCCTTCCAGTCGGCGGTGACGGAGTTGGCGGTCGGCCGCGACCAGACACCGCCGTCGCTGCCCACGTATACCGTGCCGTCGCCACTGATCGCGATGGCGTGCTGGTCCGTGTGGACCGTGGGCGAGCAACCGGTGGCTGTCCCGTAGCAGGGCAGTGTGTAGTTCCAGAACGGCGCGATGGTCTTCCAGGTGGCTCCGCCGTCGCGGGTCTCGTAGATCTCCTCCAGGCCGACGTACGCATGCCGGGGGTCGCGCGGGTCGACCGTGACGTACTGGTTGTACCAGGAGCCGACACCCGGTTCGTAGGAGGATGGAAACCCTTGCGCGGAGCCGGACTTGGCCAGGGTGCCCGCGTCCGCGACCAGCGTCCAGGGCCCGTTGGGGTCGCCGTTGGCCGACTTGTACACGCCCTTGAGCGTGGTCGACTGCAGGGGCGAGGGCCGCTTACCGGAGTAGTAGGCAGGTGACTGGATGACCGCGTACAACGCGCCGCCGTCGGGAGCGTAGGCAAGGCTGGTGCGGCCGATGTCGGAGTTGTCCAGCCCGGCTGGCTGGATCCGCCGGAACGAGCCGGGCGCCCCGCCCTTCGTGGACAGGTACAACCCGTCGAAGGGGGTACCGTCGCGGAACCCGAGCGCGGCCAGCACCGTCCTTCCGTGACTGCCCGGCCGCACCACGACGCTGGAGATGATCGAGGTCCGGGTCGGGTCCTTGTCGGGGTTCGGGTCCGGTCTGAGTACCGGCTGCCACGGCTGGTTCGGCCGGCTCGTCAGCGGACGCCGCCACAGGCCGTGGCTGGTCGCCGCGAACAGGTACGAGCCGTTCGCCGTCAACCCGGCCACCTGGGCGTTCAGCAACTCCGACCCGCCGACCCGTTGGAACGTCCGGCCGTGGTCGGCGGAACGGTAGACCCCCTGGCCGGTGTAGTTGTCCGCACTGGTGTTGGCCTCACCGGTGCCGACCCACAGCGAATGGTCGACGGGGTTTACCCACAGCGCGCCGATCGATTCGGTGGACTCGTGCTGGAACTCGGGCGTCCAGGACTTGCCGGCGTCGCTGGATCTCCAGACGCCACCATCGGCGAACCCTGCGTAGACCCACCGTCCGTCAGTGGCGAGTGCGGACGCCCGGCCGGTCACCAGACCCCAGCCCGAGCCGTAGTCGGAGAAGGACGGGTCGGCGTAGCCGGGCGTCTCGCTGTTGGTCGAACCGCTGGTCACCTCCGACCAGTTGCCGCCCCGGACCGGCAATCGGTCACCGGCGGCCGACCCCGCGGCCAGGGCAGCACCGGAGACCGAGGCTGACGGAGCAGTGCGCGCCGCGGCGAACTGGAGGGTCCCGGCGACTGGGTCGTCAGGATCTCCCCCGTCGTCGGCAGGCTGGACGCCGGAAGCCTTGTTGTGGTGCACGTGACGTGCGAGCGCGGAGAGTTGCCGGGTGGCGGATGGGGAGTCAGATCTTTGGTCGCCAAACGCGGTTGCACCGCTGGTGAGTACCGCCGCGGCCGCCGTTGCGGCCACCAGCAGTCTGGAACGTTGAAGCATCAAATGCCTCCTGGGCATGACGGGACACGCTACGTATCGCGCGGTGCTCCCGCCACCACAGGACGCCGGTGAGCGTAGAGGCTCACTCCATCGCTCGTACAGCCCCAATGTGAGCGTGCATTACGTCTTCGCAGGCGACGAGCCGCTTGCTGGACCACGGGCGGGCTCCTGGGCAACGCGGTGAAGGCCCCGAGCGGCGCCGCTCAAGTCGTCAGGCATAGCGCCGAGTTATGGGCCTGGGGGCTACCCAACCGCGGCCCTGAGGGTGCATGGTGTGCAATGTCACATCGCATACCGGAAGGAGGTGCTGCGTTCCCAGCGGCACGGCTGGCATCCCTTCCAGCCCACCGTCAGGGCCGATATGGGCTGAACACACCAGGATCGTCAGCCGAGTTCCAAGGCCGTGCCATCACGCACTGCAGATGGCCTGGTCCGTCGCGATTGCAGCCCGACCTACGCGAACGTCCCGTCCGGGCAACTCGCTCCCGCCGTGTCAGCCAGGACGGGCCGGTCGTACACGAGGGGCTGCCTGGTGGCTCAAGGCAACGTACGCGACCCACGTGAAGCAGGGCTGTCTGCGGGGTCTACGGCGCCCCGTTCGGGTTGCGGCCCGCGGCAGTGGAGCTGTCCACGAAGGGAATGAGGCCCTGGGGCGCGGCGGCGTTGGGCCCACTGGGGTGGGTGGCACCATGAGCACAGATCGGGCATTTCCGCGTGATCATGGGCAGCGGCAACGCTCGGTGGTTGTCACGTTGAGTTGGTCGGTCAGGCTGCGACGCCGAGTTCCCTGCGGGGCCGGTGGACGGACTTACGCACGGCAAATTCGCGCTCCCAGGGGGCCAGGGCGCGTTGAATTCGTCTTGACCAAGACGCTTGAATCAGGGCTTGGGGTGGTGGTGGGTGGTAAGCAGTCGCGTCTTTGGGGGCGTTCGTTCCCTCTGCCGCCAGGTTCCGGGTGGTTCTCCGTGGTGGCGGCGGAAGGCGGCGGCGAATGCGAAGGGCGAGCCGTAGCCGACGGTGTCGGCGATCTGGGCCAGGCTGAGATCGTCGGCGCGCAGGTGGTCGCGGGCGAGGGTCATGCGCCATTCGGTCAGGTACTGCATGGGAGCCTGGCCGAGTGCGTCCCGGAACGCCCGCGCGAAGGCGGCTCGGGACAGGCCGCTGATCGCGGCGAGTTCGGGGACCGTCCACGGGTGGGCAGCGTTCTCGTGTATGGCCTGCAGCGCGGCGCCCAGCCGCGGGTCCGCGGATGCCCGGTACCAGCGCGGTGCGGTCGCGCTGCGGCGGAAGTCGCTGCGGATGGCCAGGACGAGGAGTAGGTCCAGGAGGCGGTCCAGGACGATCTGTTGGGCGAGTTCGTTCCGCACCAGTTCGCGGGAGAGCAAAGTGATCACGTCCCGCAGGGGGTCGTCGTCGGCCGCCGAGAGGGTCATGACCTGGGGCAGTGCGTCGAGCAGTCCGCTGCCGACATCGCCGGAGAACTGGTAGGCGCCGCACAGGAACACGGTGGCCTGCGGGTTGTCCCCGGGTCCCATCTGGGCGTGCCGTGCCCGGAACTCTTCCGGCTCCAGGCATTCGGCGCCCGGCTCGTGCCCGATGTAGTGGTTCGGCCCGCCTCGTACCAGCGTGACCGTTCCCGGTATGAGCTCCACGGTGCTGCCAGGGGTGTCCAGCCAGAGGTAGCCCCGGCCGCGGACGACCGTGTGCACCGACAGCTGTATCGAACCGCCCAGCCGCAGTCCCCACGGCGGTTCGGTGACCGTCCGCGCGAACACCGCGCCGGCGGCGCGCGCCCGCACCAGGTAGTCGGTCAGCAGGTCCATGGGATCAGCTTGACCAGCACGAGCACCGAGGGTCAAGGGGCGAGAGCTTCACGCAAAAATGCGAGCGAATCACGCATGGAATATCTTGCTCCGGGCCTCAAGCATGGAGCCATGAACGACGAAGCCTCCACGGCACTCATCCTCGGCGGCACCGGCCGGACCGGTTCGCTGCTGGCCGACCTGCTCGCCCAGCGAGGAAGCATCACCCGCACCGCGGCGCGTAGCGGAGCGGACATCCGGTTCGACTGGGACGACCCGGCCACCCACACGCCCGCCCTGGCCGGCGCCGACCGCCTCTATCTGGTCACCCCCACGATGCGCGTCAGCTACGCCGACCAGGTCGGCGCTTTCCTGGACCTCGCCGAGGCGGCCGGCGTGCGTCACGTCACCTACCTGAGCGTCTACAACGCCGACCAGGCCCCGCCGGAGATCGACATCGCGGCCGTCGAGGCCGATCTGGCTTCCCGGCACAACATCACGCACTCGGTCCTGCGCCCCTCGTGGGTGATGCAGAACTTCGCCGACGACCACCTCCCGGTCATCGAAGCAGTGATCACGGCCCCGAGCGCCGGTGGCAGGGAAGCCTTCGTCGACGCGGCTGATATCGCAGCGGTCGCGGCCGAGACGCTGCTGGACCCCGAAACTCACGCCGGCGCCGTCTACTCGCTCACCGGCCCGGAGGCTCTTACCTTCGGTGACGTCGCGGACACCATCGGCTCCGTGAGCGGCCGTCCCGTCGCCTACCGCGACATCGACCAGGAGACGTGGATCAACGGCGCCCTCGCCGCGGGCGTCCCCGCCGACTACGCGGTGATGATGCGCTGGCTCACCGGCGCCATCATCGCCGGCAACGGCGCCGCGCCCACCGGTGACATCGAGAAGGTCACCGGTAGGCCGGCCACCACCTTCCGCGAGTTCGCCGAGCGCGACGCCCACGCATGGACCTCGGAGGCGAAGTGAGCAAGACCGTCAGCGACGACACTGCCCTGGTCGGGGCGAACAGCCCGTTCTTCCGCATCATCAAGGAGGGGCTGGACGGCCTGGTCGACGGGGAGGACTACTACGACCTGCTGGCCGACGACGTGGTCTTCGAGTACGTGATCACCGTGCCGGGGTACCCCCGGCGGGTCGAGGGACGCCAGAGGATCATCGACCTGTACCGCGACTACGGCGACTACGTGAAGCTGCACGGTGCGGACAACCTCCGCGTGCACCGGGACCGCGAGACCTCGACGGTCGTCCTGGAGTACGAAGTTCACGGCACGTCGGTCCCGACGGGGCGACCCTACGACAACCGCTTCGTCTCCGTCGTGACCATCCAGGACCGCAAGGTGGTGCACTGGCGCGACTACCTGGACCCCATCGCCGTCTTCGACGCACAGGGATGGCCGCAAGATCGCCATTCGTAACAGCCACCGCACGCGCCGAGGCCACGTCGACCCGCAACGCGCGTTCCGTTGTGTAGCTGTGGACCCCCGGTTGGCGAAACCGGGGATCCGCCCTGATCATTGGTGCACTGTCCGCCTCAATGACACCAACGGAGAACTGATTCACAACGCACCACCCGCTCCCACAGGTCGTCCGGGACAAGATCAGCACGCACGCGGACACCCTGCCCACTGTGACCGCCAACGGCAAGGCCCACAGGTCGACTTGTCCGGGAAGGTGACGGCGCTGACCTGGCGGAGACGTGAATCGGATCAGTTCAACCGTGGTGGGACCCAGGCGTGATGCCGAAGGAGCATGCGCGTCGCGGCGCGCGAGGGCGCCACTCGCATCGCTGTGTTGCGCAGGGCGACGGCCAGTGGGTGGGAGAGCTGCTGGCCCATCCGCCCGGCCTGCCGTGCGGCCCGCGCGACGGCCTGGCTGCGCGGCCGGCGCTCGGCGTCGTAGCGGGTGAGCGCGGCCTCAACGGTGGGCTCGTTGGCGAGCGCGGCGGCGAGGGTGACTGCGTCTTCCAGCGCCTGGCAGGCGCCCTGTCCGAGGTTGGGCGTCATCGCGTGTGCCGCGTCGCCGAGCAGGGCGGTTCGGCCGAGCGTGTAGGAAGGGAGCGGGGTGCGAAGTTCGTTGACGTCGTGGTGTAGCACGGCGCTGGGCCGGGTCGCATCGAGTAGGGCGGGAATCGGGCTGTGCCAGGTGTGGAACCGTCTGCGTAGTTCGGCCAGGGGGTCGGCGAACCGCGTCCCGGCGGGCAGGCTGAGTACGGCGTGCCACTCGGCCCGCCCGTCATGGAAGGCGATGTGCCCGAACTCGGCCCCGTGCCCCCAGGTCAACTCGAAGTCGGTACGCAGGTCGACCGCCTGCTCGGTGATGGCACGCAGCACCGTCGAACCGCTGTAGACCGGGCCGGGGTGGGATGGGAAGAGGTGGCTGCGCACTTTGCTGCCAATGCCGTCGGCCGCCACAACCAGATCGGCGTCAAGGACCGTGTCGCCGCAACCGACCCGAACCGTCCCGGGGCCGATCTGCTCGACCGGGCCGGCCTCGGAGCCGATCACCAATGCCTCGGCGGGTAGGGAGTCGCGTAGCAGCCGGTGGAGGGTGGAGCGGGGGATGCCCATGATCGGCGTGCCTACCGCCTTCTCCAGCGCCGAGCCGTCCATCCGGGCCAGCCAGCCGCCCTGAGGTGTGCGGGTGCCGCCACTGTACTGGCCTCGCGAGGCATCCCGTACTGTCTCGCCCACGCCGAGTTCGTCCAGTGCCCGCAGGCCGTTGGCGGCCAGTGAGATGCCGGCCCCCGCGTCCTCAAGCACGGGCGCGCGCTCGACCACCGTCACTTCCCAGCCAATGCGGCGCAGTCCGATCGCGGCGGCCAGCCCGCCGATGCCGCCTCCGACCACCACTGCCGTGTTGCCCATGCCGAAGCCCCCACTTCTTCTACATCTATAGAAGGCACCCTTCTACATCTGTAGAAGGCACCCTAGCCGAGTCTCTACAGGTGTAGAAAGAAGCCATGACTTCGGATCGACGCACCCTCCTCGCGAACGCGGCTCTCGACGTACTCGCCGACGTAGGGATCCGTGGCCTGACCCACCGCGCGGTCGACCGCAAAGCGGCCATGCCGCCCGGCACCACGTCGGCCTACTTCCGCACCCGAACCGCACTACTCACCGGACTCGTCACACGCCTGGTCCAACTCGACCAAGCGGAACTGCAAACGATGGCCAACGAGCGTCCCCCCATGCGCACTGCCGAGGAACTGGTGGACGGCATGGCACTGCTCACCCGACAGCGACTCACCGGCGAGGGCCGCCGCCGCTCGCTCGCCCGCTACGCCTGCGCCGTCGAGAGCGTGCGTGACCCAGAGCTGCGCGAGATCCTCGTACCCCGCGAGAACGCCGGCCGTGAGGCCGTCCGATTGTTCCTCGCCGCGCACGGCGTGACGGACGTCGAGAATCGCACCCACATCCTGCTCACCTGCATCGACGGACTGATCTTCGACCGGTTGGTGAGCGGCGGCGAGGTACCGCGCGACGCCCTCGAAGGCCTGGTCGCCGCCGCCCTACGTTAGGCCCCGGGGCTGCCACGGACCTGCTCGAACCGGCCCGCAGCCTCGTCCGGTTCCACCGCCCCACGCCCTCATCCTGAAGCGATCAGTTAGGGGTCTTCCACGAGATTCCGGGTGTAGTTGGCGGGAGTCCCTAGGTCCCGAGGACGGTCTCAGGACGCGAATCCTACTGCCGCTGGAGGACACCGACGCCGCCGAGAAACTTGAGCTGCTACGCGTGATCGGCACCCAACCGTTTCGCGAGCCAGAGTGAACACGGACAACACCGGCCCCCACTACTCCAGTTCCATCGGCGAACCCGACTCCTCGCAAGTTCGCTCACCAGAGTCATCGACGGGCAACCCCACTGAGGCCGTCACTTACGACGTGGTCGGCGATTGAGGTTGGTGCGTGCTTGCCTGGTGGCGTGGCTGGTGTTGCTCAGCGGGGTGTTTGCTGGACGAGGACGAGTTCGGTGCTCGGTTTGCGGGTGGAGGTCCGGGTGGCAGCGCGATCGGAGACCAAAGCGGCGATGGCCCGATGGGTGTCCGCGTAGGTCTCCCGACGTCCGGTGTACCGCTGGAGTGGACGCCACTGCCTGTGTTCGGCGTTGGCGTGCTCGACGCAGATGCGGCGTGATGACTGGCGGCGCCGGTACTCACGCCACGCGTACCGCTCCCCGAGTGGCGCGTCGTCCTTTGGCTTCTTCGGCGGTGCGTTGACCTGGTCGGGGAACTGGTTGGCCAGGCCCCGGTAGCCCTCGTCGACCTCGGCCTTCACGGTGGGATGCAGGCGGAGCTGCTCGGCGATGCCTTCGGAGCGCATCGCTGTTTGGTCGTGCATCCGGCCGGGTCGATCGGCCCCGGACCACAGCGTTCGTCCCTGCCCGTCGCTGATCGTGGTGGTCTTGATGGTGTTCTGCCTTTTCTTGCCGGAGATGAAGGCCCGGCGTCCGGGGCGGTGTGCTGGTGGGCGGCGGACCTGGTTCTCGGTGCCGTCGATGCGCAGGTGGATGCCTTCGGCTTCGGTGTAGGCGAACACGTCTGCCAGGGTGTGCAGCCGCAGGCCTGGACGGTCGGGTACGGCGAATCCACGCGTGGCGAGCAAGGGGCGGATCTGTGCGATCGCTTCGCTGATCGTCGAGCGGCCCAGGCCGTACAGCTCAGCGAGGGCCACGTGCGGCCAGTTGGCACGGAGATGGACCAAGGTGACCAGGACGCGGTCGGTGAATGGCCACAGCCAGTAGGCCCCGACCGACTCCGGGCGGAGCCTACCTTGTCAGGAGCGGCCGCTTTCCGGGTGGTTCGGCTGACACCCATCACGACAGGAGGGCACGCCAGCGGTCGGCCGACTCGAGCATGTCCTGGATGACCCGCTCCAGGAACGTGCCCGCCTTGGCCAGCCGCTGCCCCACGGGGCTGTCGGGCCCGAAGGCCTCCACCGCCGCCGTCGCGGCCTTCGCCGTCTCGAGTGTCTGCTGCGAGCCGATCACGATCGAGTGGTACCAGGCCTCGTCGTCGAGCACGTAGACGTCGCGACGCCGCTGCGGATCGCGCTCGCGGCGGACATACCCGTTCTCGACCAGGTAGTTCACGGCCACGGAGACGGAGGCCGGGCTGACCTGTAGCCTGCGGGTCAGCTCGGCTGCGGTGCGCCTGCCGTCTTCGGAGAGCAACAGGTCGATGTGCACGCGCGCTGTCATTCTCGGCAGCCCCGTCCTGACTGCCATCTCGATGATCTCCCCTGCCATCGCGTCGACCGGCGGTGTGGCCGCGCGTAGGGGTATCGGTGTGCCACGACGCGCACGCTGGGCCGTCGCCTGGTGCGCCTGCTGGGGCCGGTAGCCGACGGGGCCGCCGTTGCGGCTGACCTCCCGGCTGATCGTCGATGTCGGCCTCTCGAGCCGCCTGGCGATCTCGGCGTAGGAGAGCCCGTCGGCGAGTCCGGCCGCGATGCGCTGGCGGTCCCTCTGGGTCAAGCGTCCTCCTGGCATGCCGTCAGTATTGCCTTCGACGCCATTCATTGCAACGCGGCATTGCATTCGAGTGCAGCGTCATTGCATCAATTTGCCGCCATGTACCTGCGAAAACACATTCCCTCTGATTGACGCAAGCATGAATGCAACGTAGCTTTCGGGCTGTTCCAAACGCGCACTATCGCGAGATGAGGAATAGTCATGGGTGAACCCCCGTACACCGTCACGAGGCTGCCGATGGCTCGTCAGCCCGGCTGCCCTTTCGACCCGCCAGCAGAGCTGATCGACGCCCGCCGGCACGGCCCCATCAGCCGCTTCACCCACACCGGCGGAAAACCCGGCTGGCTGATCACCGGATACGACCTGGTCAGGTCGGTCCTGGCAGACTCGCGGTTCAGCTCGCGCAAGGAGCTGATGAACGTGGTCGACTTCGAGCTGCCTCCGGCGCCGCCCGGCGAGTTCCTGCTCATGGACGAGCCGCAGCACGGGCGCTACCGCAAGCCGCTGGTGGGCAGGTTCACCGCACGGCGGATGCGACTGCTCACCGAGCGCATCGGGCAGATCACCGCCGATTGTCTGGACGCCATGGAGCAGGCAGGGCCGCCGGCGGACCTGGTGACCGCGTTCGCCAGACCCATTCCCGCCATCATCATCTGCGAGCTGCTGGGGGTTCCGTACGAGGAGCGGGGCTCCTTCCAGGCACAGATCGAAACGTTCCTCAGCGGGGAGGCAAGCGACGAGGGCCTCATAGCGGCCTACACCGCGACCCAGGAATACCTCGCACAGCTGGTGGCCGCCAAGCGCACGAACCCCACCGACGACGTACTCAGCGACCTCACCGACAGCGATCTGACCGCTGAGGAGCTGCAGGGGGTCGCCCTGATCCTGCTCTCAGCCGGATTCGACACCACCGCGAATATGCTGGCGCTAGGCACCTTCGCGCTACTACAGAACCCCGCGCAGTTGGTCGCGCTGCGCACGGATCCCGCGCTCACCGACCGGGCCGTGGAGGAACTGCTGCGGTATCTGACCGTCGCCAAGACATTCATGAGGACGACTCTGGAGGACGTCGAGTTGGCAGGCCAGACCATCGAAGCCGGCACGACGGTCGTCCTGTCGTACCACACTGCCAACCGCGACCCTGAGCGCTACGCCGATCCCCACGTGCTCGACCTCCGAAGGCAGGAGGGCGGGCACCTGGCCTTCGGCCACGGCATCCACCAATGCCTGGGCCAGCAGTTGGCCCGCGTCGAAATGCGGGTCGCATTCCCCGCGTTGGTCAACCGCTTCCCCACGCTGCGCCTGGCTGTAACGGCTGAAGAAGTTGGCCTGCGCCGCGGAGACCGCGGACATCTACGGCGTGAAAAGCCTCCCGGTCACCTGGGATGTGTGACCGTGAACCAGTGGACGGATCCGAAAGTTTGTCCTGCCATCAAACACGACTCTACTCGGTTTTGTTCCCGGCACGACGGGACCAGCAGTGGTCCCGACCCGAGGACGCAGTGACGTCATTAATGATCAGTTAATTGGCGGCTCGGGCGGGTTTGGCGGGCTGTCGGATTCGACCCTGAGCACGTCTGCGGCGTCGTTGGCGCATTCCAAGGACGCCTCGCCCAGCTTGAGGTAGACCGTGACGCTGCCGTGAGCGGGGATCGCGACGGCGGGAATGGAGGCGTCAGAGGTTCCGGAACGATAGAGAGGGAGCGGGGCGAAGTAGTAGGGGTCGTCTACCCGGACTGTGGAGCCAGTAGGTGCAGCATTGTTGATCTTGATAGGGAGGATACCGCCCTTTGCGCACTCCTGCGGGACGGTGTATGTGCCGTGCGTCCAGGTGACGGTAGTGTCGACCGCGGAGAACAGCCCTAGGGAGTGGGCGAGTATGGCTCCCGTCGTGGCGACGCAGGTGGCAACAGCAGCGACTGTTGCTATCTTCTGGCCGGTGGTGGCACGTTGAGACCACCAGTTGCGGCAGTCGCGCCAAGCGTTACGCAATGTGTCCTCGTCGTCTGGGTGGGACGACTCAGGCTTGGTCAGCGCGGCCACGAAGCACTCTCCTGGTCACCGTGTTCAGGGGAAGGACGCGGGTCGGCCCCGCGCCGGTTCGTGTACGCGATTGGGCCAGCGCGCTCATCGTATCCATATGGGGACCTGAGTGGCCGCTCCATTGAACTTCTGCGGCTGCTTGCACCGAGGAGCGCCGGGCTTTCTACCGCTTCGGGCATTGTCAAGGTCTCCGAGGGCCGCCGGTGCGACGATCTGGGGGCTGAAGGCTCCTGCTCGCGACTCCAGATAGCCCTTAGCCGCGATTGAAGTGGGGCCGCTGGTGTGATCAGGACCTTGACTTTCGGTCCTTTAGGACCGCGATCGTGGCCAGCGTGATCAGCGTGCCTTCCACAGCGAGACTGGCCACGCCCAGAGGCTCGAGCCATTTGCCCCGGTCATCGTTGTAGTCCGGTAGGCCAGGACCGCGCGACAGTAGGTATCCGGTGACGGGGCCGATCCCGATGCCCAGGGACAACAGCCAGCCCACGCGCAGGAGCATGTCCGGCCTGCCCACGATGAGCAGTACCGCGCAAAGGATGGCGGCGGCTTCCAACATGTAGTAGCCGATGCCGACGTAGCCAGGGGTCCGGTTGCCCGGGAAGCCGCCTTGGTCCTGGACATGGATCCAGGCCACTGCCAGGCACAACAAGGCTGCGCACATGCGTGTCGGGTACCGCGCGCGGAAGGCAACGCGCATGCACGAACCTCCTGGACGGTCGGGAGGCGACGGCTCCCCTCCTACCACCGCGGGGAGTTCGGCGTCTCCAGTGTTTACGCCACGGACCGGGACCTGTCTTACCCTCGCTGGTACGCCTCTCGGCGATGGTGACGTAACCCTGCCCGAGCCGCCTCAGATGACCGCCGTGTGGATTCCGGATCCACCTGGATGGCCGCTCCTCCTCGGTGCCGCACTGGGGGCCGCTGGTGTGACAGAGCCATCTGTCGGCTCCGAACCAGCGACCACCCGCTCGGACGCTGATGTCGAGTGGTGTGCCTGAAGGGTTGTCCCCGGTGGCGGCGTGCCTCGCGCGACCAGCGCTCGATACCGGAACGCAAAGCGGTGAGCCAGCCGACGACAGCGCGCCCCCTCACCGAAACTCCCCCGCTCAGTGGCCCCTTACGAGTTGACAGGCGATGGCGCCCTCCTCATGACGATGAGGTACAGCCGTCGCCCGGGGATCTCCCGACCGGCGGCGGCTGAAGGGCATGACCGGCAGGTCGAGACGGCTGGGCGTCACGTTGTCCTTGCGGTACCGGGGGATCTGCGGACGGCGACCTCTGCGGCGGTGGGACTGGCGAGCCAGGCCAGCCTGCCGAGGGCGGGACGTAGTCGCGTGTCGAGGCTCCACGTCGCGCCGGCGAAGGCGGTGAACAGCGCGAGGGAGGCGAAGATGTAGGCCACCGAGGGCCCGAGGTCGGTGATGCCCGGTTTGGTCCACGGCAAGTGGAAGCCTTCGGCTGCCGACCAGATACCGAACGAGAACACCGCGCTGCCGATGAAGACCAGGTTGGTGAAGACACCGAAGATCATGCCGAGTGCTATGCAGCTTTCGACCAGCGCCGTGCCCACGGCGAAGGCACGGGGGTCGGCCGTGCCCGCGTCGTGCCAGAGTTGGATCCACTGGTGGATGACAGGGGTGTGGATCGCGGCGGCCTTGCCCAACTCATCGTTGAGCGTCTTGCCGTGGATGAACGCTGGTAGCCACTTGAACGACGCGTCGATGGCCCAGACGAGTCCGAAGCCGATGCGAACCGCCGCGGCGGCGTGCAACCGGCGCAGGGCGGCTAAGGATGGTGATGCAGTGTGGCGGGTGGGGACATGGTCCGGATTCGCGGTGGTGGCCACTGTTTCTCCTTTTCGGAAAGCCGGAAGGGCCTTCCATGTGAGGGGGGAAGGAACGCGGCGCAGAAATTGTGCGATGCCGAAGTGCGGCAGTTGTTGGCGTGGTTGGAGCCCGGGCGGATGACAGCTGTGGTGCGACTGGCGCGAGGAGTCATTTGCGTCACCACTGTGCGAGGTGGCCATCATGGTGCCAATCCGACCGCCAAGGCGCCAGACTCCGCGCCAACAAAAAATGCCGATCTCCCGCTTTCGCTTGGACCTGTTGGCCTCTAATGATCATTGCTCCTGGTCAAGCGGTGTCTCTGTCTCGTTGACCTCGGTGCCGACGACGCGGTAGGGCGCGTCGCCTGGCGCTAACGTCCCCACCCGGACGCCAAGTGCGTTCCGGCGGGTGCGATGGCCAGCCCGGCGCCGAGGGAGGAGGGCCAGCACGGACCAGCGGCGGCCCCGTCCGGTAGCCGAAGTTCCGTACCGGGCGGGGGCGTTACGCAGGGTCGGCGCCGATGAGGCGGGGCAACCGCCGGATGTGGGCCAATTCGTGGAGGCCCGGTCACTGCCAGCCAGCAGAAGAAGCTGACCTTGCGGATCTGGATCAAGGGCACGGGGCCGACGTGCCTGCCGAGCAGGCCATCAGGGACACCCGAGGTGAGGACGGCGGTGGCGGCGACGACCAGCGCCGAGTGCGCACGTTCCCTTACGCGACCTCAAGTTACCGCTGTGTGACGGAATTTCGCACGGCGTGCGCGTGCTCGCCGTCTGCCCAGGGTTCACCCGCAACGGAGCTATGGTCATCGGCGCGCCTGCGCAAATGAATCTGGCTCGACGACCAGGTTGTCGACGAGGCCCTGAAAGACCTGTGGCGAAGCCGACCGGTAAGTATTCCGGGCTGGCACTTCAAGGTATACGCGGCCGCACTCCGGCACGCCCCTCCCCCGCCCAATCGCAGCTCACATGGCCCGTTCCCGCAAGCCTCACGAGTGAACTTCGTTGAGTGGTGGGTGCCTTGGGGTTATTATCGGCGGTTCGTTAAACCGGGCGGTACAGATCAATGTCTTGGCGGGTGGTAACCGCGTCGATCAGGGCTTGGAGTTCGGTGGAATGGTCCTGGCTCTGCACGCGCGGACACCGCGATGGTCATGCAGTGGGGACAGTGGCCGCTGGTAGCACTTCGAGACCGTGCACGCCGAGGACGGGTCGCCCGCGCAGGCCAGGCCAAGTACGTTCGATCCATCGGCGGCGACCCTCCACGGAAAACGGGCAGCGGTGCGTTCGCGTGGGTCATGATGCGATCGAGGCCGTACAGGACGCGTGGTGCCGTGCGCTGGTGACGATAAGTGAGACATTCTGCCCACCGAAGCCGAAGGAGTTGCTGAGCACGGCCTCCTGCGGGACGTCTCGTCGCTCTGCGACGACATCGAGATCGATGTCGGGACCGACGCCGGCCGCCGTGAGGTTGCGGGTCGGCGGGATGACGCCGTGCTCCACACTGAGGACGGCGATGAGCGCCTCGATCGCACCAGCCGCGCCAAAGAGATGACCCAGCGCCGCCTTGGGAGCCGTCACGGTGGCGCGGCCGAAGACCTCCCCGATCGCGTGCGCCTCGGCGACGTCACCGACCGGAGTTCCGGTGGCGTGGGCGTTGATGTGACTGATCTGCTCAGGAGCCAAACCGGCTTGCGCGAGGGCCTTTCGCATGGCGGAGATCTGACCGGAGCCGTCGGTAGCGGGCGCCGTGATGTGGTGAGCGTCGGCAGCGATGCCGGCGCCTGCGAGTACCGCGTGGACGCGCGCGCCTCGGGCGCTGGCGTGCTCGGCGCTTTCGAGCACCACGACAGCGGCACCTTCGCTGAGGACGAATCCGCTGCGGTCCGCGGCGAACGGCCGTGACGCTGACGCGGGTTCGTCGGCATGCCGCGACAGCGCTTGTGCCTGGGCGAAGCCAGCGACGGTGATCGGGGTGATCGCGGCCTCGGTCCCGCCCGCGATGACCACGTCCGCCTCGCCTGCACGGATGAGCCTGGCCCCCAGGGCGATCGCCTCGGCACCGGAAGAGCATGCCGAGACGGGCGTGTAGACCCCGGCCCGTGCACCGTATTCAATACTGATCAGCGCCGCCGCCGCATTGGGCATGAGCATCGGGACCGTACGTGGCGAGACGCGCCGGGTCCCGGCCGCCTCCAGTACGTCATCTTCTTTGAGCAGCGTCCGTACGCCACCGATGCCCGTGCCGATCGCTGATGCGAGCCTGTCCGGGTCCACCTCCGGGACGCCTGCATCGGCCCAGGCTTCGGCCGCCGCGACGAAGGCCGCCTGCTGCGAGCGGTCGAGCCGCCTGGCCTGCACCGGCAGCAGCAACTCGGCGGGGTCGATCGCCATCGTGCCCGCGACGGTGTCGGGAAGGCCGGCGTCCTCGTGGCCGCGCAGGACGCCGCCGCGGATGCCGGACTCGCCGGCAAGTAGAGCGTTCCACGTAGCCGCCACGTCGCCACCGAGTGGCGTGATCGCGCCGAGTCCGGTCACGACGACTTCAGTCCGGTGCATGTCCCTCAACTTTCTTGTATGCGATACAAGCGAGCAGAGTCTTGTTGTATCACATACAATTTGGGTGTGGAGAAGAAGCGAACCGAAGCTCGATCAGCGTCGGCTCGGTCGCGTGACCGCGGTCGCGCGACGAGGCGCCGGCTGATTGAGGCAACTGCACGGCTCTGCAAGGAACGGCCCGGCGCCGAGGTGAGCGTCGCGGAGATCGCGAACGCGGCAGGCGTCTTCCCCAATCAGGTCACCTACTACTTCGGCTCCAAGGACTCGCTGCTCGTGCATGCCGCCTTTCTCGGCTTGCTGCACGACGCCCGACGGATCGAGCGCATCGGTCGCCAAGCCCCCGACGCGGCGACATTTCGGCGCAACATCGCCCGCGCCGTACTAGCCATGCCCTCGCTCCCGTCAGTCACGCGAGCACTCGCCGCCGGGATCTCCAAGCCCGAACTCGCCTCCGTGGTCGACCGGCACCTCCAGTTGTTGTTCCGGCAATCCGAGCGCTTCGTGAGCCAGCTCATCGACGGTCGCGGCTGGAGGGCCCGCCGACCGCTCGACGTGGAGACCAGGACGTTCTGGAGCACCGCGCTCGGCGCAGTGCTGCTCGTCCGCGCCGGGGCACACGGCACTGTCGCCGAACTCGACCTCGCCGGAGCATTGACCATCCACGACGAACCCGAGCCCGGCTAGCTCAGTCGAACGGGCCAGCGACGACGACCTGCGCGGTTCCCCCGCCACGGCGGCCTTGTCGCGGTCAGCATCTCGCCGTCGCCCACGAACTCCACTGCTGCGGCTAGAGCAAGGCGTAGTGCTCGTAGGAGTCCTGGGGCCGGTCGGCGTACAGCACCCGCAGCATGTACTGGGCAGGCTGGGCGTGGGGATAGGGTTGCCCGTCGTCGGTGGCGGCGAGCGGGTCGTCGGCGTGGGCTTCGATGAACTCCTCGAGATCCTCGCGCCACAGATGTACGGCGTCGGTGGGCGGGAACTGGACCCAGTACTGAAGGTAGGCGGCCGGGAAGGCCAGTTGGGGTGCTGCGACCGGCTCGGGTCGGCTCACGTGTCTGCCTTCACGGCGTGCGGAGCAGTTCCCAAGCTAGGGGGTGTTCTGAGTTGAGATCACGCGAGGGCTGGCAGGCTGCGTAGCCAGAGGATGGATCCGCGCAGGTGGAGTCCGGCAGTGTAGCTCTCGGGTGTCTTGTCGTAACGGGTAGCCAGCCCTC
>NZ_JARJBC010000037.1:0-47808 GCF_029269905.1 Streptomyces silvisoli
CCAACACCGTCTGCTCATCGGCAGACAGCAGCAACGGTTCCAACTTCGGCCCCCGACGTGGAACCGACGCACCAGCAGCAGAAGTCACACAACAACTAACGAACAACTACTGGCGCAGGACACTAGCGAGCGGCACGACCGAGGCGAGGCGCAAACTGGCCTTACTGCGGCGCTCGTTGACCAAGCAGGCCAACGGCGTGCCCGAAGCCGCTGACTCCCCGGAACCGGTCGCCGGGCTCGTGGAGGGATTGTCAACCGCGGCACCCGGCGCTGACAGGCCAGCCGACGCGTCCGCGTCCAGCGGCGCGCGGCAAGAGCGCGGAAGCGATGCCGGATATCAGGCTCACGCCTCCCACGTGGACCGGTCAGGTGCGGTCGCCGAAGCCGTGCGTGGCGGCCGTTGTGTGTTCGCGTTCTCCGGCAACGGGGCGCAGTGGCCCGGGATGGCGGCTGATCTGCTCACCAAGGTTGCGGTGTTCCGAGAGACGGTCGAGGAGGCCGACCGCGTGCTCGCTCCGTTGCTGGGCTGGTCGGTCCTCGACGAGATGCGGCGCATGCCGGAGGGAAACCAGCTGCGCTCGACAGCGGTGGCCCAGCCGATGTTGTTCGCGGTCCAGATCGGGATCGCGAAAGTGCTGCGCGCGCAGGGCGTGGAGCCGACAGCGGTCGTCGGCCACAGCGTGGGCGAAATCCCGGCAGCGTATGTGACCGGGGCGCTAACTCTCGAAGACGCGGCGCTGGTGGTGGCCACCCGTAGCCGTTTGCAAGCGCAGATGGCGGGTCAGGGACGGATGGCCTCCGTTACTCTGCCCCGAGAGGAAGCTGAGGAGGCGATCGCGCCCTTTTGCGGAGTTGAGATCGCGTGCGTCAACTCCGGCCGTGACGTCACGGTAGCGGGACCCGCGGATGCGGTGGAAGCGCTGGTGGAGGATCTGAGGGGCCGCCGGATCGTCTGTACCCTTCTGGATCTCGACTACGCCTTCCACAGTCGGGCGATGGACCCGGCCGAGGCACCCTTGAAGTCAGCTTTGAGCTCGCTAAGCCCGCGGCTGGCACGTATCCCCATGATCTCCTGTGTCACCGGCACGCCGATCGACGGGGCCGTGCTGGACGCCGACTACTGGTGGCTCAACATGCGCCAGGCGGTGCTCTTCGCCCCCGCGATCGAGCACCTGCTGGACAAGGGGTACGACGTCTTCGCCGATATCGGCCCGCACCCGATCCTGCGGCCGTACCTACGCCGAATCGCCGACGGCACGACCCGGCAGGTGGCCTTGGTGCCCACCGTCGTCCGCGGCGAGGACGGGCCAACCGCGATGTCTCATGCCACCGCCGCGCTGATCGCCTCCGGCGCCGAGGTTGACTGGCACGTCCACTTCCCAAAGCCCGGCCGGGTGGTCACACTTCCGGCCTATCCCTGGCAGCGCCGGCGGTACTGGAGCGGGGATGCGTCGGCGTGGACGGGGGGCCTGGGCAAAGGCGGCGGATACGACCATCCGCTTCTGGGCGACCGGATGCGTGAGGTCTGGCCGACCTGGAAGGGCGCGGTGGAGCCGGGCCAGGCACCCTGGTTGGGCGAACACCGCGTCGGCGGGGCGGTGATCCTGCCCGCTACCGGCTTCGTTGAGATGGCACTGGCTGCCGGACGGCGCGTGTTCAACGCCCCTGCGGAGGTTACACACCTGGAGCTGTACCGGGCGGTGGTTGTGCCGTGGAATGACCCCGGGCAGGTCCTGCTGCACGTGGCTTTCTCGCCCGAGGACGGGATCGTCAGTATCGGCGCCGGCGAAGGCGGTGACGGTCAGGTTCAGCAGCACGCCCGGGGCCTGGTGCGCCGACTGCTGCGGGCATGCCCATCCGTTGACCTGGCGGCGGTCGAGGCGCGCTGCGTCCGGCTGGTCGACGTCGCAACGCAGTATCGCGAACTGGCTGCCGCGGGGCTGGACTACGGTCCGGCGTTCCAGGTGCTGCGTGAACTACGCGTGGGCGACGGGGAAGTCATCGCCGCCTACCGTCATGTCGGCCCGACCGAAGGCTACGAGGCCCATCCAGCCCTGCTGGACGGCGCGATTCAGGCCGGTGTGCCGCTCCTCGCCGACCTGATGGCTGACGGTCGACGTGCCTATCTGCCCAGCGCGCTCGACGCCGTCCGTGTCTGGCGCACGCCACCGGCCGAGGGGCGGGTGCACGTGCGCGAACGCGCCCGTACCTCGACTGAGGTGTGCTGGGACATCATCGTCACCGATCCCGACGGCGCCGTGGTCGCCGAGTTGGAAGGGTGCCGACTGCGATGCTTCGACGGTATGCGCACCACCCCCCTGAGCATTCATGTCCCCGTCATGCGGGCCGCTCCTCACACCGGCCTGCCGTGTGAACCGTCCCCGCTGCCAAGACCGTCGGTTCTCGCCGAGGAGGAGCGGGAGCGCATCACAGCGCTGCTGCCCGACTGGCGGCGGCATCACTGGGACCGCGCACGACGCGCCCTTTTCGAGATCACTGCGTACGCCAGTGCCGCGGCCTTCGCTGGTCTGCTGCCCGATCCGGCACAGCCGTTCACCATCGAGGACCTCATCGAATGCGGGGTGCTGGTGCGCCACCGCCGTGCAGTGGAGCTGTTCGCGTCCATACAGGAAGAGCACGGGCTGCTGCGGCGTCAGGACGACGGCAGGTGGCAACTGACGCGTACTGACCTGGGTGTCGAGGATCTCGTGCACCGTCTGGTACGCGATCTGCCCTCCTACTGCACCGAGACCGCACTGTATGCCTTCAACGCCCCGCACCTCGGGGAGATCTGGCGCGGCACGCTGGATCCTCTCGAAGCGCTGGTCTGCGACGGCGGCATGGAGCGGTTCGAACACTTCTTCAGCACAGCCCCTGTTATGCACCACCTCAATCGCACCGTGCAGGCCCTCGTTGGTGCCATGGTGGCGCGCTGGCCGGCAGACAGACCGCTGCGCGTCCTCGAGGTGGGGGCGGGCACCGGCGGCACCACACGGGCGCTGCTGCCACTGCTGCCGCCGGAACGCACCCGCTACCTGTTCACCGACGTCTCACCGCTCTTCTTGAGTCGCAGCGAAGAGCGGTTCGCCGACTGGGACTTCCTTGAACAGCGCACCCTCGACCTGGACCGCGATCTGGTCGAGCAGGGCTTCACCGACAGCGGGTTCGATCTCGTCATCGCGTCCAACGCCCTGCACACCTCCCGTGACCTGACTGGCGCGCTGGCGAGAGTGCGCCGTCTTCTGGCCCCCGGCGGCCACCTCCTGGCTGTCGAAACCCACAACGCCCGCGTGCTGGCACCCCAGTTCGGCATGATGGAGGCGTTCTGGAGCTTCACCGACCACGAACTGCGACCCGACGGCATCTTGCTCCCCGCCGACAGTTGGCCGCCACTGCTGCGCCAGGTCGGGTACACCGATGTGGTCCAGAACGCGCATGAAGCCACCTGCGGTGACTTCTCCGTGCTTCTCGCCGCGGCGCCCGGCGGTGCCGCCAGCCCTGTCGCGCTGCCCGCGGCCTCGCCGGACGGCAGATGGATCGTGGCCGCCGACCCGACTGCCGCAGAAGGGTCGGCCCCAACGCTCTGCGAAGCTCTGGTCGAAAGCCTGCGAACCACCGGCGCACCCGTACGGCACCTGCCAGCCCCGACTGATGTCGACCGCTGGCAGGACCTGCTGGAAGCCGAGAGCGCCCCAACAGTCACTGTCGCCTTCGTCCTTGCCGGAGAGACCCGCTGCGATGCCGCCACGGAACTGCGCACAGCGACCCACCGCGCCGCCGTGCTACGTGCCTTCGCCGCCGCCTGCGAGCGCTTGCCCGCGGTACAGCGGATCGTGCTGTGGCTGATCACCCGCCCTACCGGTGCCCTGCCTGCACCTGAGCTGCCCATCTCCTCAGTGGATGCCACCAGTTGGGGACTGGCCCGCACCCTTGCCAACGAACACCCTCGCATCACCGTGCGCCGCCTGTCCCTCGACGCCGGCGATGACCCGGTCGCTGCCGGCCGACGTGCCACCAGAGAACTGCTCACCCGCGGTGACGAAGACGAGATCGCCCTCACACGCGGCGGCCGGTTCGTCCCCCGGATCACCGACCGGACCATCACCCCACAGGGCACCACCGGGCCGGCCGACGTGCCTGCCTTCACCCTCAACGTGCACAGTCCCGGCCTGGCCTACCGGCTCGCCTGGACCGAGACCGAGCGCCCCGCACCCGGACCGGGGGAAGTCGTCATCACCGTCCGCGCCGCTGCCCTCAACTACCGCGACCTGATGCAGACCCTCGGAGTCCTGCCCGCTGATGCTGACGCCGGGTTCGAAACCCAGGTCGGCCCCGGCATGGAGTGCGCCGGAGTCGTCGAAGCCGTCGGGGAAGGCGTCTGCGGGATAGCCATCGGCGATCGTGTCGCCGCCTTGGCCCCCGGGGCGCTCGCCTCCCACGTGTGCACCACCGCCGACGCGGTGATGCGGGTACCCGACGACATGACGTGGGCCGAAGCGGCCACGATGCCCGTTGTCTTCCTCACCGTCCACTACAGCCTGGGCCACCTGGCCCGGCTGGCGCCCGGCGAAACCGTACTGATCCACGCAGGCGCCGGCGGCGTGGGGCTCGCGGCCCTGCAGTACGCGCGGCACGTAGGTGCCCGCGTCATCGCGACCGCCGGGGACCCCGTCAAACGGGCCCTGTTGCATAACCTCGGCGTCGAACACGTCCTGGACTCCCGCACGTTGGACTTCGCCGAACAGGTTCGGCAGATCACCGGCGGCCGTGGCGTGGAGGTGGTGGTCAACTCCCTGGCAGGGGAGGCGATTTCCCGGGGCCTGGAGACCCTCGCCTTCGGTGGACGCTTCATCGAACTCGGCAAACGCGACATCTACGAGAACAAACCACTGCTGCTGCGGCCGTTCGCCAAGAACATCGCCTTCTTCGGTGTCGACCTCACAGCCCTCCTGCATGACCCCGACCGGGCCAGAGAACAGTTCCGGCAGATCGGTGAAGCGATCCGGACGGGCCGCTACCGCCCACTACTGCACACCGTCCACCCGGCCGCCCGCATCGCCGACGCCTTCCGACTGATGCAGCACTCCCGGCACATCGGCAAGATCGTCATCACCTTCGACCCTCTCGACGAACCCCCGGCGATCGAGCGCCACCGCCCCGTCTCCCCTCTGAGCACCGAAGCAACCTACCTGGTCACCGGCGGGCTGAGCGGCTTCGGCGCGGCCACCGCCCGCTGGCTCGCCGATCGCGGGGCCCGCCACTTGGCCCTCGTCAGCCGACGCGGCGACCAGTCCCCCGAAGCCCCCGCCCTCCTCGCCGACCTAGCCGGACGCGGCGTACACGCCCACGCCTACACCGCGGACATCACCGACCCCGAGGCCCTGCACCACGTCGCCCGCGCCATCGACGCCAGCGGGCATCCACTGCGCGGCATCGCACACTGCGCCATGCACCTGGACGACGCACCCTTGACAGAACTGACCGACGACCGGTTCCGCGCCGTACTCGCCCCCAAACTCACCGGCGCCCACACTCTCAACGCCCTCACCGCCGACCGGCCGATCGACCTGTTCCTCTCCTACTCCTCGGTCGCCGCCACCATCGGTCACATCACCCAAGCCCCTTACGCGGCCGGCAACCTCTACCTCGAAGCGCTCACCCGACACCGCCGCCACGAAGGACACCACGCCAACGTGATCTCCTGGGGAGCCATCGGTGAGACCGGATACGTCGCCCGCAACAACCTCACCCGCACCATGGCGCAAGCCGGCATCGAACCCCTCACCCCCGCCGAGGCGTTCCGCACCCTGCAAGACACCCTGGTCACGGGCGAGGCGTCCGTCGCCATCGGCCGCTACAACTGGATTCCGCTAACCAGGCTCCTGCCCACTCTCCAAGCCCCCCGAATAGCGTTGTTGCTGCCGTCGCACATCGATGCCACCGCACATACCCACGAGGAGTTCCTGGCCCTACTCGCCGAGTTGAGCCCCGCGCAGGCCCACCAGTTCATCGCCGACTCCATGGCCGAACTCCTCGCCGCCGTACTGCACACCACAGCCGACCGCATCGACCACCACCGCCGCCTGGACGAATACGGCCTCGACTCCCTTATGGGAACCGAACTGCTGGTCACCGTCCGCCAGCAGTACGACATCGACATCCCCCCAATGGAACTCCTGCGCAGTAACGGCACCATCGCCGACTTCGCCCGCATCATCCACACCCGCCTCGGCCTGGCGACCGCCCCTACCGACACCCCGAGGCACCTGCCAGGGCCACGCACCCGGCACGACCCCACCACACCACAAGCCTGCCCGTAGTAGAGCCCGATCAGAACCGGTGCCCCAGCAGAGCCCTACGGTGCGCGCAGCGGGATGAGACGGCCGCGCCGCCGCGGGTCGTACTCCACCCGTGGGTGGAGAATCCCGATTCAACCCCCGGGTGGAGGTGCCCCGCTGCGTCGCCGGAGCAGACTTGAGCCATGGGCTCCCTGCACTCCACGCTCGTCGCTCTGATCGGCATCTGCGTCGTGATCTTCGTTGCGGCGTGGATCATCGGCGCCGTCTACTTCGGTTTGAAGAACCCGGCCGGCCCAGGTGGCTGGGTGCGCAACCTGCGGCGCACGCTGCCACGTCGGGCCCTGCTGATCATCAGCGCCTACGTATTCTCGTTGCTCATCAGACACTCCCCGCATTCCTTCTGGCGCCACCTGCAGTACTGGCAGCCCGAGCTGGCGATCCCGGGCGCCCTGATCGCCATCGCCTCCACCGCTCTCCTGCTATGGGCCCGGTGGGTCCTGGGCACCATGTGGGCCAGCATTCCCATGGTCCAAGAGCACCACGAACTGCGCACCGACGGCCCCTACCGGCTAGTCCGCCACCCGATATACACCGGCCTCCTCGGCCTGGTCATCGGCGCCATGCTGGCCTGCGGCTTCGGCATCTGGATCGTCATCCTCGCAGCCACAGTCCCCTGGCTGCTGCGCCGAGTCCGGATCGAGGACGCCATGATGGTCAGCCAATTCGGCGCCTCCTACGAAGCTTACCGAGCCCACGTCCCAGCGCTGATCCCGCGGCCCCACCGCGCCCCGACCTCTCGATCGACACCGGCATGACCTGATGGGCCGTCAAAGTCACCACCGCAGACATCGACAACCGATGCCAGCAGCAGACACCAAGCCACTCCGACCAAACTCGCCACGCTCAACTGGCCACCCGGCGGCGCCACTACGCCATCAGCGGATCTATCCGCACGGCCACCCAAAACGGGCCAAACTCACCACCGCCAAGCTCCAGCAGGCTGGCCGGACTGTCATAGCGAGTCACCCTGGGCACCGCGTGCGCTATCGGCTTGGCCTTCATCACTGTTCTTGGTGATCGCGATTCGGTGAGCGATGAGCTCTTCGACGAGGCGTTCCGGCTTGTCGGGGTGATGACGGGCTTGACGTACCGACCGAGGTCGACGATGAAGGCGACGCTCTTGTTCGGTCGGCCCGCGTCAAGGTTGAAGTAGCGC
This sequence comes from Streptomyces silvisoli, assembly GCF_029269905.1. Lineage (NCBI taxonomy): Bacteria > Bacillati > Actinomycetota > Actinomycetes > Kitasatosporales > Streptomycetaceae > Streptomyces > Streptomyces silvisoli. The sequence continues at coordinate 7,516 of NZ_JARJBC010000037.1, forward strand.
ACGAAGTCTCCGAAACCCCAATACCCCAGCGCCCGTTGAGGATGGAGAGCGGAATCTGGCGCAGGCCCCGGATCTGCGCGTAGGGGATGCGTTCGGCAGAACCGAGCGGGAAGTAGTACCGACGAATGGTGAGCTCGCGCTCGGTGCACACCACCAGGCCGTCGTCATACATGCTGCGCATGGTAGGCGGTCGGCAATGCGCACCGAGCCCCTGAATCGGGCCCACGGAACGCCCTGTGGCCGGTGCGCACCGATAGCCGCGCCGCCGCCACACCTGTGCCCCTCCAGTGCGGTCGATATGCACCGGCCGCCGGTGCGGGCGCCGAGGGCCGGTGCGCATCATCCGGTGCGCTGCATTTCCCCTGGTCCGCGGCCTCGGTCAAGAGGGTTTGCGGGGCCGTACGCGCGGGTGCATGAACCGCATCGCCCGCGCGGACGCGGTTCAACCTCGGGCGGTGCGGCGCATCTTCGGTGGGACCAACCGCTCCGGCTGCTAATGCAATTTGTCGTGGATCTGTAACAGCGCCCGGCGAGTTGCAACCGGCCCGGGCGGCGAGCTCGTGTGGGTGATCAGCGAGGCGCACTGGGCGCCTTCGCGAAGGGGTGGGTCTCACCATGGGGGGAGATCCACGGGAGGGAAGTCCATGACCAGGACGAAGAAGACCGGGATGAAGGCGCGGGGCGGCCGTGTGGCCGTGATCGGTGCGCTGGGTCTGGCCACGGTGACTCTGGCCGCCGCGCCGGCGTTCGCCAAGGGCGGTGTGGACATCACGGCGCCGCACACGGCGCACGTCGGCAAGACCATCACGGTCACGGCGCACGGCACCGACGACAGCGCCGGCTACCTGCACCAGCTATGCCTGGAGGAGAACGGCTTCGGCGAGGGTTGGCACCAGGAGAACTGCAGTGCCCCGGCCAAGGGCGACGCGCGTGTCAGCACACACGGCACGTCCGCGCGTCGCGGCGACCTGAAATTCCGTGCGGTGCTCTACGGCCTGACCAGCAAGCACGACCACCACCCCGTGCGTCTCCACACCTCCGAAGTGGTGACGGTGCACGTCCGCTGACCTGCGCGGAACTGATTTCGCAAGCAGGCACTAAAGGCCGAAGAACCAATGACACGCCGCGCGTTCGCATCTCCAGCCAGGAGGCGACGCGCGGCCGTCGGCGAGGGCCCGGCCGGTTGGGGGCTCGCCCACGGCCATACGCATAGCGGTGGAGGGCCGTTTCCCAAGTTTGGGAAACGGCCCTCCACCCGCTTGTTCGCCCTACTTCGTAAGCCCGGGGTACGCCTGGCAGCGCTGCGACTGTCGCCGTTCCCCGCAGCACGCAGCATCGCAGTCACGGGGGGCTCTGGCCTTCCGCGCGCCGTCCACGTTTAAGGACGGCAGCGTGGATTGCTCCCAACAGGTTCGGCGGGAGTGGCACGGGGCTGCCGGTGAGGGTGTACCACTCGTCGGCTGCCGGCGACCCAGCACCGCGAACGGCGCAACCAAGGTCCCGCGGTCGGACTACCGATAGTTGGCCGGTCGCGGCCCAGAGCTCTCGATCTGGTGGGATTCGTCACCTGAAGTGCTGAGGCTACGTGATCAAGAAGTGAGTTGTTGTGCTGCCCCGAAAGGCAGCAATCGGGTTTCACTGTCAGGACAGGCATCGAGCCCAAGTAGTAGCGCTCTGACGAATGGTTGCCGCACGCTAGACACCATGAGCGCAGTCGTCGTTTTCCCTGTCCAACCCGGGGACCCGCCATTCCGCGTCGTGCAGATCCGCAGGGACCGCGTCGGCATCGCTCACGACCTGTTCGACGTGCTGCGCCTCGCACACCAGGCAGGACTGGAACACGTCGACCTGGACGACCCGGAGGACGTGCGCTGGCTAGGAGGCGACAAGTTCCACTGGACCCCGTGAGCCCCACGTTCGACTGGCACACTCGGCGTCGGCCGGACGAGAGAGCACTGTCTGCGCCGGGACCCCAGCAGCACGGTCTCACCCTCGGCGTACTGGTACTTCCAACCGGATTCATCGACGAGGTCGAGGAGTGCCTGCCGGTCCTGCACCGAGGCATCCGGGACACGCGCGTCGGGCAGCGTACCCATCAGGTCAGGATCGAAGGAGTTCCAGGAGGGCGAGAAGGCGATGGCCAAAGGCAAGTTCAAACGTACGCGTCTCTGCACCTCAGCGGCCCCTGGCGAGATTTTCGCAGCCGGAGATCATCCTCACATAGTGGTTCGGCCGGTCCGCGTAGCGGTGGTGTTGGTGGCGATCTATAGGCTCCCCGGCCACGGGACAGGCAAGTTGCCCTGCTGAGGAGCAGGGACGCGACGGTTTGTTGAGAACCGCTCCGTACTCGGGTTCAGTCCCCATCATCGCCTGAAGTGCCGACCCGCGCGCCGAGGCATCGACCAACTCGTCAAAACTGGTGCGCGGTTGCCGCACCGCCTGGCCGGCCGCCCGGAAGGGCCGCCACCAAGTGAGCGCCGACCGCTCGAACACCCTGAAGACCACTGTGGCCCGACCGTACGTCCGAACTCGCCCGGCTCCAGCGCCGCAACGCCCCTAGCCGCAGGTCCTCCTGCGCCGCAGGCGCCAGCCGACGCATGTCCCCCCTCTCGGCACTCACACCCGACCAATAAGCAGGAGACCCACCAGTCTGGCTCAATTTTGGGGACCACCGATTTGGCCAGGACTCAACGCAATCTGCAGTTCGATGACGTCCTAAGAGGGCCCTTCCAAGCTGGTCCTTGCAGGTCGTAGGCGGGGCCATTCCAGAGCATCGTTCAATCGGAAACCAACCGGGGATCAGTTCCAGCCGTCGCGGTGGCCCAAATAATCCCACAGCCAGCCTGCAGCCAGGCAGCGGGCGAGAAATCGCAGGGTCGAGCTGAATAGGTCGATCACCAGAAGGGTAGGCAAGCACAGGAAGATCCTGGTGCACCCAGTGGATGACGCGAGGAGGCTCCAGGCAATGGGCGGCGAAAGTGCCGTTCCGCACCAGCTGTCTTGGCGAAATATGACTGGCCTTAGTGCGCGTATTGGTAGCCGGTAGTTGCCCTAGCTACGTAGCGACGTCTGGTGAGGACGTTCGACGACGAAAACCTCATCACCATTGGGGGGGATGGGTTGCTTTGCATGGGCCGCTTTGCTTTACCCGAGCGAGTAGGACCGAAGAGTCTCGCCCAAGACGGTCCAGACCGAGGAACCGAAATACCATAAGGCGGTCATGGAGGCTCGGCGAGGCTTGCGACGCCGATAAGGAACATTTCAACCTGACCGAAAAAGTCAAGCCGTTCACGGGGCCTTCGAAGGGGAAGGCTTAAACACCGCGAGAAAAATCACCCCTATTTACAAGGTGTGATTTTGCGTCCGCGAGAGGATCCGGAGGGAAGTTCATGTCCTTTAAGAACATCTTCGATAGCGGCGGAAGTGAAGCCAAGTCCGCCGAGGAGTCCGCTCAAAAGGTATATGAAAACGTTCCGGGCGCCTGGCCCGAACGGGAAGGGGTTGATCCGGAGCTCTACGACGGCATTCCTGAAGCTGCACGCGACCCGAAGATCATGCGCGAGACGTCGCCTGAGGCGCTCGATATCATGAACAACTTCATCACTCCCCTCTTCAAGAGCACCCAGACAGTAGCCGCCAAGCAGCGGGAAGCCAGTGAAAACCCCGAATCTACATCCGGTATGGCATCTTCGGCCAAGGATGAGGCATTCAAAAAGGTGGAGGTCGAGATTAGGGACGAAGACCGACCAAAGATCAGCGACGGAGAGCTAGAAGAGTTGAAGAAGGATAACTACAAATCGGCCAAAAGCGTCACAAGGACTGACGATGGGTCGGTCAAGTGGTGAGAGCCGGTTAGGAAGCCACCTTGAGGGCCGGACGGCTGTTCAAAGTTCCGGTTTCATGATCCGGCCCTTGAGCAGCCGCAACGGCCCTACTCGGTGGCCTGACGGCTTCTCATTCGATCACGCCAGGCCGGGAACAGCTCATAAGTAACACTGACAAATCGTTGAGTTCTGCTACACAAGGAGGCTGAGGGGCATGGGCGGCGCCACCAATAACAACGTGAGTACGGCCTATCTTGGCGAACGTTTTGTGCGCCACCCGCTGACAGGGCGAAACCTTAAGGAGCTCAAAATTGCCGACAAGGCCTCTGCCATCCTGGAGCGGGACAAGGACAAACTGAAGAGGAAGGCCGAGAAGAAATCAGCAGATGGCACGGACCGGTATATCGCTCCCACCGGGTTTTCCCTGAACAAGGGGCGATTCGGCGACTTTCCTGATGGGGAGGATGCGGCACACGAGCGCGGGTGGCGCGCCTACATGACAGTGGGTGTACCGCTGGTCGAAGAACGCAGCGACATTGCACAGCCCCCGCCTGACGTGATCTCCAAGCAAACGTACGTCAACCGAACCGACCCCACTCCCACCAAGTGGTCGCACACGGTCGAATTCTCGATTTCGAACACAATCAGCTGGTCGCTCCAGGGACAGGTACAGCTCACTTTCGGGGCAAAAACCACCGCATCACTCCAGCAGCAACTGCAGAAGAGCATGGCGGTGAACCAATCCGAGAAGATGACCCTGAAGAACAGCAAAGACAATCAGGGTGTTGACGCAGAGTCTCAGTCACAAACGACAAGTACGACGACAGCCACGAGTACCGCCACGGGTACCGGGGAATTATCGGCACAGCTGATGCTTGGGATCACTGCTTCCGTCAGTGGTTCGTTGACCACTTCGTTCAAAACATCGTCCACGCTGAGCGGGGATGTTGGCAGCCGGGTAGATGTCTTGGCCACGCAGCGACGTCAGGTGAGGAGGTTCGACTACGAATTCCCTATCTCATTTGGCGGGTGGGTCGCTTTGTACTACCCCGAGCCAGTAGAGGTTAAGGAGACCCGCCCGGACGGCCCACAAGCCCAGGAGCCGAAATACTCCAAGGTGATTGCCTGGAAACTCGGTGAGACTGGTACGGCTACGGAGACCTTCGACTTGACCGATGAAGGCAAGCCGTTTATGCAAAAAGGGGAAGCCGAGGTCGTCTCTACCCTCGCCGGCGTGCACGAGGTCTTCGAGCTTGAAAAACTCAACTTCGACAAGAAGGATCACCCTCTTTACAAGGGTGGTGGCGAAGAGCAACAGAGCTCAAGAGAGGCTCCCGTAGAGCTCGCCACCGGGTTTGGGACTGCCGATGGCCTCGCGCTGGACCTGGTGAACCAAAAGGCGTACGTCACCGACCGGTACAACGGCGGCAAGCTGTACAAGGTGGACCTCACCAGCGGCGGCACGGACTGGGTCTTGGAGAAGCTGGGCCAAGTCAACGATGTGACGCTGGACCTGCCGGGCAACAAAGCCTACGTCGCCGACTACAGCGGCAGGCGTCTGTTCACGGTGAGCCTGTCCGACCGCTCCGCCTCCCCGGTCACGGTCGCCGAGGGCATGTACGCGTACGGCGTCGCGCTGGACCTGCCGGGCAAAAAGGCCTATGTCACCGACGTCGAAAGCGGGAAGCTGATCGAGTTCGACCTGAGCAGCGAACCGGCGGAGAAGCGGCGCACCTGGGACGTGCCCAGGGCCGCCGGAGTAGCGCTGAAGGGGGGCAAGGCGTACGTCGGCGAGTACGACCGCAGCGGGCTGTACGAGGTCGACCTGAAGGCAGATGGCGGCACTCCGCAGCTCGTGGCCACCAATCTCGGGAATAGCGTTCGCGTAGCGCTGGATGGCGCGGTCAACGCATACGTCTCCGACTCGGGCGGCGGCAAGCTGCGTGAGGTCGTCGTGGCTGACGGCGAGGCTAAGGGACGTCAGCGGGTGGTGGCCGACGGTCTCGGCACGGTCTGCGGCGTCGCGCTGGACCGCGACAAGGGCTGGATCTACGTCAGCAACCGGCAGGGCAAGCTGTTGCGGATCTCCGGCGCGCTGCCCGACGCCTCGGCAAAGTCGTAGCGTAGGGCGTTTTTGCGCGTGGGCGGGCATGGATGCCTTGATCGTGTGGGTTCCCGAGGCTCACGTGATCGAAGGTTGCTCATGCCCGCCTGTGCCATATCGTCGGAGGGCGACCCGGTCGGCATTCCCGTCGGCTACAGCGTGAAGGTCTCCGCGGGCTCCAAGCTCGAGGAGGCCACCAAGGGCCCGTAAGGACGTTCGGCCCCGGGGCTGGCTGCCGCTAAGACATCGTTTCTTTTGGGCGTCGTTCGTTGAATCGTGCATGACGGATCTGGTTGAGCGACTCGTGCCGGACGAGTCATTGGTGCTGTTCCGGCGGGGGTGGTGCCGCCGACGGAGGTGAGGCGTCCGCAGGGCGGGGGCCGACGTCGGGCAGGTGATCGCGTAACGCTCGCTGCGATCATCTTCGTGGCCACATCGGGGTGTACCTGGCGGCAGTTGCCGCCGGTGTTCGGACCGGCGTGGCCCATGGTCTCCCGGCGCTTTGCCCAGTGGAGCCAGGACAGGGTCTGGGCCAGACTCCACCGCGTCATCCTGGACGAGCTCGGCAGCCGTGGCGAGTTGGACTGGTCGCGGTGCGCGATCGACTCGGTCAGTGTCCGGGCCGCAAAAGGGGGCCACTGACCGGACCGAATCCGACCGACCGTGGCAAGTTGGGATCGAAGATCCACCCCATCACGGACCAGAACGGACTGCCCCTGTCACTGGGGATCTCCGGCGCCAACATGCACGACAGTCTCGGCCTCAAGCCGCTCGTGCGCGGGATCCCGCCCATCCGCTCACGCCGCGGGCCCCCCCGCCGACGGCCCGCAAAGCTTCATGCCGACAAGGGCTATGACTACGACCACCTGCGCAAATGGCTCCGTGAACGAGGCATTCGGCACCGTATCGCCCGCAAGGGCATCGAGTCGTCCACGCGGCTCGGCCGTCACCACTGGGTGGTCGAGAGGACCGTGTCATGGCTGGTCGGCTGCCGACGCCTGCACCGCCGGTACGAGCGAGAGTCGGAGTACTTCCTCGCCTTCGTCGGTATAGCAGCAGCCCTCATCTGCCACCGTCGACTCACCAAATGAAACAGTGTCTTAGACCGGTCCACTTCTCAATAAGCCGCCTCTGTCGATCCTTCCGGGACGGCCCTGCGCCCTCACCTGTTACGCCGGCCGGTGAGTGATCGGGCACACCTGCGGCTTCAGCGCAGGCGACACAAGTGATGACATCTGCTGTCATCACTTGCACTCGACGACGTCAAGTGTCATGGCGGCTCCCCGACCGGCAGGCTGCGGAGCTCAGAAGCGCGCAGCGGCAACCGTCAGAGGAAACCTCGGATCCCGCGCCCAACCGCGTCGGATCACCGCCGTCCCGACGCGGCTCGGCTCCAACCGCCAGCAGCCGATCCCCCGAACTGTCCGATCGTGCCCGCGTTCAGTAACGCCGAACCGGTCGCGCTGCCGGTCCTGTTCGCGCTCACCGGCGCCGCGGCCGGCGAACGGGAGGCCCTCGTCGGCATCTTGGACACCGCACCCCACGTCGTCGCCGCACTCCGGGGCAGACCGTCCGACGGCGGAGCCGGAGTTGGTGCGGCTGCCCCCTGCACAACGGAACCGCGCTCCGTATAGTATGCGGAGCAGCGCTCCGCTTTCTGTTCGTGCGCCGAACCGTCCTGCGCTTCCACTTTGGCGCTCCGTCAGGGAACGGCACCGCTCGCAGAAGCGACCCCGCGCCGACCGCCACCGACGGTGACTCGACGATCTCGATCACCAGCGGCGTCACCGCCACCCGAAAGGATGAAGGGATTCCCCCGGCTCTGCCACCGTCTGGCCGTTTCCGGAACCCGGAGACACCGGCGACAGTCCGGAGGCCGACAGCGATCAGCCACGGTCAGCAGCGATCAGCCGCACGAACCAGCCCAGGCAGCCGGCCGACCGCCCGGCGGAGAAGCCCCGTTGAGAGGCCTGGCTGGCTCGAGCAGCGGTGACTGCGGGACAAGCGGGACCCTCCCGCCGGTGCCTGCGCCCGGCTTGACCGGCTCGGTCGCGCCAACGCCTGGCGCGTCCTCGGCGAACAGGATTTGCCGCTTGTCGGCAGTGACCTGATCGGAGTGCTCACCTCCCGACGACGCACACACGCAGGGAGGGGCGACCGGCCCCTCCCCCGATCCCACCACCACGGGCAAGACAACAGAGAGAGGACATCACCGACATGGCCAACGACCAGGAACTGCCGAGCAACTGGGGCCGATGGGGCGCGGACGACGAACTGGGCACGCTCAACCTGATCACCGAGGAGGCCCGGGCCAGGGGTGCCGCACAGGCCCGTACCGGACGAACGGTGTCGCTGGCCCGGCCGATCCGGCCGACGCCGTTCGTCAGCGGGCCCTTCGCGCCCCTCGCCCGCGACAGCTCGCCGGTCCAGCAGATCATGCAGTACGCCGGGGACGTGCCCGCGACCGTGGACATGATCCTGGTGACCAACCATCACGTGAGCTCGACCCACATCGACGCCCTGGGGCACCAGGTTCTGGACGGCAAGGTCTACCCGGGACATCCCCTCGCCGAGAGCGTGACACCGGCCGGCGTACGGCACGGTTCCACCGCGGCGTTCGCCGCCGGCATCTCCACCCGGGGCGTCCTGCTCGACCTGGCGTTCGACGGCCCGCTGCCCGCGGCGCACCCGATCACCCCGGAGGACTTCGAGGCGGCCGAGGCCCGCCAGGGCGTACGGCTGGAATCCGGGGACGCCCTGGTGCTGCGCGGCGGATGGGCCGGTGTCGTCGACTTCGAGAAACCGCTGCCGGGCGTCACGCTGGATGCGGTGCGGTGGATGCACCAGCGCGGCATATCCCTGTACGCCGGCGACCTCGGCGACGCCTACCCACCCCTGGAAACGGCCGTGCCCGCACCGCTGCACCGCGTCGCTCTGCCACTGCTGGGCATGCCCCTGATCGACGTGGCGGAGGTGGAGGAACTGGCCGCCGTATGCACGGAGTTGAACCGCTACGCCTTCCTGTTCGTGGTGGCACCCCCACGCATCCACGGACTGACCGGCGTCCCGGTCAACCCGCTGGCCGTCTTCTGACGGACACCACTGCGGCGCCTCCTGGGGCCAGTGCCCGGCGGCCGGCCGGAATAGCCGCGCCTGCAGTTGCGGTGGCCCCTGGATCCGGGCATGCGACCGAATCCAGGGGCCCGCACTCGCGTCCCTTGTCTCGTCCGCCCAGGGCTCATCAGCCGACTCCGTCGCTCGCGGCCGCCGGCAGAGGCACCACCGCACCCCCGATCGGCGTCGAGAGGCCGTTGGTCGCAGGACGGCACCGGATGTCCCGTTCGAGCCGCCGAGTTGGCTTCACGACCGACCGGGAGGGACGTCCCCATGCAGGCCCGTAGGGCCGGGCATCGCCGACGGTCTCCTGCGGCACCCCGTCGCCCGGACCGGCCCTCGACTCGGGCGAGCGCAAGGCACTACCGCAGGTGGTCCAGGGGCAACCGGGCGGTGTCGGTGCGGCCGGACATCCCGGCGCTGTTCGTCCTCACCGCGGGCTCGGCCGTGACCACCGTTGCCCTCGGCGGCACCGCGCCCCGGACGGTGATGTACCTCGGCGTCGCCCTGCTGGAACGCGCAACGGGGCTCTGCCCCCGGTCCCCGGGACACGGGTCACGCGGCTTCGACCGGCTCCGGCTCACATCCAACGGCAGCCGAGCACGGTGATCGTCATGCTTGGTCATACCGGTCGTGAACGCCCGTGTGGGAGGCGCGGAAAGTGCGCCGGTACGCCGACGGGGCGACACCCGCCTCCCCCGCCAGGTGCCGCCGTAGCGATGTGGCGGTGGCGAAGCCGACCTCGTGGGCGACCCGTTCCACTGGCAGGTCGCTGGACTCCAGCAGGTGCCGCGCCCGCCGCAGCCGCTGCTGGATCAGCCAGCGGCCGGGGCTCAGACCGGTCTCCTCCCTAAAGCGCCGGGCGAAGGTACGGGTGCTCATCGCCGCGTGCGCGGCCAGCTCGTCCAGCGTCAGGGGCAGTTCCAGCCGCCGCAGCGCCCAGTCGCGGGTCGGCCCGGTGCCGGTTCCGCTCGCCGGCGGCAGCGGCCGCTCGATGTACTGCGCCTGCCCGCCGTCCCGGTACGGCGGCACGACGCAAAGGCGGGCGACCTGGTTGGCCACCTCGCTGCCGTGGTCCCGGCGCACCAGGTGCAGGCAGACGTCGACACCGCTCGCCGCCCCCGCGGAGGTCAGCACGTCACCGTGGTCGACGAAGAGCACGTCGGCGTCAAGCTCGACCCGGGGGAACAGATCACGGAAATGGTCGGTGAGCGCCCAGTGGGTGGTGGCCCGGCGCCCGTCCAGGAGACCGGCGGCGGCCAGCAGGAAGGCACCGGTGCAGATGGACACCAGGCGGGTGCCGGGGCGGACGCGGGACAGGGCGGCGAGGGCCTGCGGGTCCGGGGCGGCGGCCGAGGCCCGGGTGATCGCGTACGGGGGGATGACCACGGTGTCCGCCTCGGCCAGCGCCCCGGGACCGTGCCCGGGGGTGACGGTCAGGTCCGAGTCGGTACGCACGGGCCGCCCGTCCACGCTCGCGGACAGCACCTCGTAGCGGCCCTCGGCGGAACCCAGTACCCGGTGCGGGATGCCGAGTTCGAAGGGGTAGACGCCGTCGAGGGCGAGGACGACGACCTTGTGGGCGCCGGGCCGCGGGTCCGGGCTCATCCGGCGGTCCAGTTCGGCCGTGCGCTCGGCGAGGCCACGGGCCCGGGAGGGCGCGGCGGACGCGGGGCGGACGCCCGGAGTGCGGGGATGGCAGGGGTGATGGGCATGGCAGGAATGTATCGGATGATGACCTTCTAGCCATCGCCCCGGACGGGACCGAACGGCCAGGATCGGGGCATGACTTCGACGGACACCCCTGAGAACCTCGACTCCACGGCCAGTGCGCACGCCACGGACTCCACGGACCCTGCCGTCCCGGACGGTGCTCCCAGGATGCTCGCCCTCCATCAGACTGCCCTCGGCGGCCCCGAGGTTCTACGGCTGACCGAGCTTCCGCGGCCCGCGCCCGGCATCGGGGAGATCCTCGTCGCCGTGCACGCGGCCGGACTCAACCCCACGGACTTCAAGCACCGCGCCCACAGTGGCTTCCTGCCGCCCCCGCCGCTGACCCTCGGCTGGGACGTCTCCGGCACCGTGGTGGAGACCGGCCACGGCGTCACCCTCTTCCGGCCCGGTGACGAGGTGTTCGGCATGCTCCCCTACCCGTACGGGGCCGGCTCCCACGCCGAGTACGTGACCGGCCCCACCCGCGCCTTCGTCGCCAAGCCCGCCGGGATCGACCACGTCCAGGCGGCCGCTCTGCCGCTGGCCGCGCTCACCGCCTGGCAGGCACTCGTCGACACCGCGGGCCTCCGGGCCGGGCAGCGGGTGCTGATCCACGCCGCGGCCGGCGGTGTCGGTCATCTCGCCGTACAGATCGCCAAGGAGCGCGGCGCACACGTCACCGGGACGGCGAGCGCCCCCGCGGGTGGTTCCGCACGGCGCCCGGGAGCCGATCGAGCGCGCCAACCGGTGAGCCGGCCCGGGGTGCTGCCGCTCACAGGGGTCCCGAGGGCGAGTTCGCCCAGGGCGTGGCCACCGACTGTGCCTGATCGACGGCCAGCGCCGGCCGGGTGATCGACGCCACCTGCTTGGACGCGTGCAGCGGGACCTTCGTAGCGAAGACGTAGGTCTTGACGCCGTCCTTTCCTCCGCCGCCAGTGCTGCGGTAGCTCGCCGTGACGGCCGTCGTGTCTCCCGCGAGCGGCTTACTGGATCCGCCGTTGAGCGTCCAGTCCGAGAAGGCGACCGTCGCCTTCGACGACGTGCCGTCGGTGTACGTGACGGTCACCGTGCCCGAGACCCCGCTGCCGTCGGTCGGCGCGTTGGTCCCGCGCCCAGCGGAGTGGTCTGGCCCGCCATCTCCAGGAGTTCACGCGCGTGCAGATCAAGTCGTCCTGCTGCTTGTCAGCCCGCGGCCAAGAGTCGCCTGACCCAGGCGCTGCGGGTCGCCGATGCGGTCTGCGACAGCGCAGCTTGTGGCGCGATGCCGTCGAACCCGTGGAAACCGCCCGGCCAGACGTGCAACTCGGTCTGGACGCCGGCCTGCAGCAGCCGAGCGGCGTAATCGATGTCCTCGTCGCGGAAGGTCTCGACAGAGCCGACGTCGATGAAGGAGCTGGGCAAGCCAGCCAGGTCGGTCGCCCTCGCAGGCGCCGTGTAGATGCTGACGTCGCTGCCACCTCTGCGATCGCCGAGCAACGCGTTCCATCCGGTCATGTTGCTGGTGGTGTCCCAGAGGCCCTCGCCGTCCAGTTCCTGGCTGCTCGGTGTGAGGAACCGGTCGTCGAGCATCGGGCACATGATCAATTGACCCAGCAGCTCAGGGCCACCGCGGTCGCGTGCGAGAAGCGCCACGCCAGCCGCGAGCCCGCCGCCGGCGCTCGCTCCGGTGACGACGATGCGGTTCGGGTCACCGCCTATCTCCGTGGCGAGCCTATGGGTCCCCAGCAGACCCGCGTAGCAGTCCTCGATCGGCGCCGGATCGGGGTGCTCCGGTGCCAGGCGGTACTCCACCGACACCACGATGGCGCCGATGTCGACGGCCCAGTCCAGCACACCGCCGCCTACCGTGCGGTTGTTGCCGATGATCATGCCGCCGCCGTGCATGTAGTAGAGGATGGGCGCTCCTGGCGCCAGACCCACCGGCTTGAGGACGAGGAGCGAAACCTCCGGAGCGCCCGCCGGGCCGGGTACGGACAAGTTCTGCGGTTGGAGCGTCCCGTTGCGCGTCAGGAGCTCGTCCGGGACCGCGAATATGGGGTTGGCCCGCAGTTCCTCGATGTCCTCGGCGGTAATGGTCGGTGATAGGTGTTCGTGTACGACCGTCAGCACTGCGGCGAGCTCAGGATCGAGCGGTGGGTGTGTCCTGGCCATCGGCGATTCCTCGATTCAGGGAGCGGTGATCTTGTCGGAGAGCGGGGCGATGATGGTGTCGGCAACCCAGCGTGCGACGCCGGTCGGGTAGGGCGCGCCCAGTCCGAGCACGATGTGGCTGAACCCGCCATCGAGCGCCGCGCGGATGGTGTGGCGGGTGTGCTGAGGGCGATCGTAGGAGACGGGCAGGACGATGGATCGGGTGATCTCAGCCGGGTTACGGCCGATTTCCTCGCACAGCCGGTCGAGGGTGGCGCTGCGCTCGATCGCCTTGTCGATGCTGCCTCCGGGCATGTTCCACCGGTCCGCATGCTCGGCAACCACGCGCAGCGTCCGGGTGGCCTGGCCGCCGATCAGGATCGGGGGGCGTGGATGCTGGACGGGTTTGGGACTGCAGAACGCGCCCGTCAGATGGTGGTACTCGCCGTGGAAGTCGAATGGTGAGGCTTCGGTCCATAGTCTGCGGATGATCGTGCACGCCTCGGCGAGGCTTCCGACCGCGTGGGCGGCATCGTGGAAGGGAAGGCCGTGAGCTGCGTACTCACGCCGGGCCAGTGGCACGTCGGTGCGAGAGCCCGCGCCGATACCGAACTCGAGCCGACCGCCGGAGACGGCATCGACAGTGGCGGAGATCTTGGCCAGCATGGCCGGTGGGCGGAACCTGTTGCTGGTGACCATCAACCCGAGCCGCAACCGCTCGGTTTGGGCCGCGAGAGCGGACAGCAGTGTCCAGCCCTCGAAGGTGGGCCCGTTTGGGTCGCCGCCGAGCGGCATGAGGTGGTCGAACAGCCAGGCGTGCTCGATCTGAGGGATGCCGTCCGCCTCGTGCCAGACCCGCAGGACGTCGTCGTAGGCGACCTGCGCCGGGGCGGTCATGATTCCGAAACTGGATTTACCGGCCGGTGCCAGGTGGTTGGTCACTTCGAGTCGATGCTTCCCAGCGGGTCGGCGGCCGCAGCCAGAGTCCGACAGGCGGTAGGCCACGCGTCGTTGTCCAGGCCCAGTGCGGTACGCAGATACGCCAGGGTGGCGTGTTGGACGAGCGCGACACGCTCGGGGCTTTCGTCGGTGGTGCGCGTGTCGTTGGCGCCCTGAATGCCGCCGAGTCCGTGTTCCGCGCCGAACAGGGTCAGCAGATCGGTGGCGCCCGGGCTGAGGCGGTAGCCGTCGGTGAACCAGTCCGGACCGCGCACCGTGAGCGGAGACTGGTCCGCGTCGCCGGCGACCATAAGACTGGGTGCCTTCAGCTCGGCGAAATCAGGGTTCATGAACGGGAAGTACTGGGTGGCGAGCGGACTCAGATCGGCGCCGCCGGCACCGGGCAGGCACAGCAGCACGGCCGCGCTGACTCGCGGGTCGGCCATGCTCTCACTGGGAGTGCCGTCGGCGCCGACGACCCGTGCGCCCGCCAGGGTGCTGGCGGTCTGCGCGCCCCAGGAATGTCCGGCTACCGCAATGCGGTCGTGGTCGATGCGGCCGGCCAGCCCGGGCACAGCGGCTTCAAGCGTGTCGAGCTGGTCCAGGACGTGAGTGAGGTCGTCGGTGCGGATGCGCCATATGAGCGGGGTGCGCGGGTCGTCCGGGGCGAGGCCAAGGGAGTCGAGATGTGTGGGCTGGATGACGACGAAGCCGCGGGCGGCCCAGAAGCCGACCAGTGGCGCGTAATCGTCCATGGTCAGGGTCATGCCGTGCGAGAAGACGACGACGGGCAGGTTGTGGCCGGTCGTGGGCGCTGTGACCCGTACCTGCACGTCCTGGCCGCGGTCCGGGGCGGGCAACGCGATCGGACTGACAGAGATGACCGAGGCGGTGAGGGCGTTGCCGCCGTCCGCTGAAGTGGTGCCGCTCATGTGGTGAGTGCCTTTCTCGATATGCCCAGTGGGCTGTGCGGCGCGGCGTCTGGCATCATTGGAAAAAATGGAGCGCCGCTCCGGATGAGAATACGGAGCGGCGCTCCGTATTGCAAGTGGGAGGTAGTTCACGATGTCCACAGCCGACACTCCGCCAGCAGCCGCAGGCCGCAAGCGAGCCGACGTCCGCCGAAACGAGCAGAAGCTCCTGGACGCAGCTGCGGCCGTGTTCGTCCGCATGGGGGTCCACGCTCCCGTACGGGAGATCGCAGCAGAATCAGGCCTCGGCATGGGCACCATCTACCGCCACTTCCCCACCCGGGCGGACTTGGTGGTCGCGGTCTTCCGCCACCAGGTTGACGCACTCGCCGCAGCTGCCCACGCGGCGCAGACTGGCGAAACCCCTTACGAAGTCCTGCGGCAGTGGGTCCACCAGTTCGCCGACTTCCTCGTCACCAAACACGGCCTCGCCGAGGCGCTGCACTCGGACCAAGCCGGATTCGAGACCCTGCACAACGAGTTCGTCGAACGCCTGCTGCCCGTGCTCGACCAACTCCTGAAAGCGTCCGCCTCCGCTGGCTACACACGCGCCGACGTACGGGCCTACGACTTCATGCTGGCCATCGGCAACCTGTGCATCGGAATCGAAACGTTCCCCGACTACCAGGCTCGCCACATGATCGACCTGATGCTCGCCGGCCTTACTCAGCCCGCCCCGGCACCGACAGACAATGAGGTCAGCAACTCGGCCGTGAACGACCGAGCGTGTTGACCCGGCTTGTTGCTTACGGCTGTGGAGCCGGGGACGGGCCCTCCACCTTGATCGTGGACACCTCGACACTGGATCTTGAATTCAGGGAGAGGACTCCCGAGTGGGGACCTACAAGTACTCGGCGGAGCTGCGGGCCGACGCTGTGGCGCTGGCCCGTTCGTCGGGCCGGCCCGTCTCACGCATCGCTGCCGAACTCGGTGTGAACCACGAGACGCTACGGCAGTGGATCAAGACTGCGCAGAACGCCGAGCGTCCCGAGGCGCTCGCGGAGTCCACGAAGGACGCGGAGATCGCGGCCTTGCGCAGGCAGGTCCGCGAGCTGGAGATGGAACGTGACATCCTGCGCCGGGCGGCCAAGTATCTTGCGGGCGAGACGAACTGGTGAGCCGCTTCGAGTTCGTTGCCGACCATCGCGACGCCTTCGGCGTGAAGCGGCTGTGCACCGTGCTGAATCTGTCCCGGTCCGGGTTCTACCGGTGGCTGAAGACCGCGCCGACGGCCCGGCCGTTGCCAGAGAGCGTCACGGCTCATCGGTGCGGCGGTCGACGGGGACCGGCTCACCGCGCGCAGGTCCGCGACGAGTTCCTCCACGTCCAGGCGGGCAGTCGCGTCCGTCCCGGAGCGGAGCTTCAAGGCGGGGCCTCGGTTCCGGTGCTGTCAGCTGCCACACCCGCACGGGGCCGTACCGCTGCGGATGGCAGGCAGGCCTGCGAACCAGTGGGTAGTCACCCATTCCAGGGGCCGGACGTCGGCAGCGCGGTGACCCGCCCCTGGCGCCGCGCGCTCGCCTTGCTCATTCAACTTGAGGTTCTCGTAGTACTGGGTGCGCCCGTTGCCGTGACCTGTTCGATTCCCGGTCGTCAGCAGTGACTCCCCAAGCGGTGAACAAGCGGCCCGTCAGGCGCGGCTCGGGGCCGGATCCGGCTCGGAGAGGTGCGCTGCCGTGCGGCGCGGGAGCAGCAGCGGGGTCGCCAGCAGGAGCACGCCGGCCAGGCCGATGGCCGTACGCGGGCCGAGCAGGCCGCCCAGCACGCCCCAGACGGCCGTCAGGAGCGCGGTCGAGGCCTTGGTCGTCACCGCCCAGGCGGACAGCGTGCGGGTGACCCGGTCGGTCGCGGTGCGCTCAAGGCGGTGGGTGGCGTAGACGGGGTTGAACACCCCGCAGCAGAAGATGAGCCCGAGCTCGACGCCCATCACCAGCAGCAGCCCACCGGTCCCCGGCTCCAGGAAGGCCAGGCCGACGGGCCAGATAGCGCGCAGCGCCCCGACCACGACCAGGACCTGGTGCTGTCCGAACCGGGTCACGAGCGGTCGGGCCAGCCGCGAACCGAGCAGCCCGCCGATCGAGGGCGCGGCGAAGGCGAGGCCGTACTGCCACGGCGCGAACCCGAGTCGACCGAGCATCAGGACGGCCAGCAGCGGCTGGGCGGCCATCACCAGGCCGTTGAACAAGGCGGTGTTGAAGAACAGCGGACGCAGCGTCGCGTCGGCGAGGATGTACCGCCAGCCGTCGAGCAGGTCCCCGGCCCGCATGCGCTCGGCCTCCCGGCGCTCGGGCAGCGGCTCGCGGCCGCCCGTCGCGCGGATGCCCAGGGCCGAGAGCAGGTAGCTGACCGCGTCGGCCACCACCGTCGCCACCGGACCGAGGAGCCCGATCGCGGCGCCGCCTAGCGGTGGTCCGATGATCGTGGTCGTCCAGGCCGTGGACTCGAACCGGGCGTTGGCGACGAGCAGGTCCTCGGCCGGCAGCAGCGTCTTCAGGTACGCGCCGGAAGCGGCGCGGAAGGTGATGTCGGCCGCCGCGACGACGACCGAGACCAGCAGGAGCTGAAGGAAGGTGAGCGCGCCGAGCGCGAACGCGGCGGGGATCGTCAGCAGCGCCGCGAACCG
Source organism: Streptomyces silvisoli (assembly GCF_029269905.1). Taxonomy (NCBI): domain Bacteria; kingdom Bacillati; phylum Actinomycetota; class Actinomycetes; order Kitasatosporales; family Streptomycetaceae; genus Streptomyces; species Streptomyces silvisoli. The sequence goes on from NZ_JARJBC010000037.1 coordinate 24,934, forward strand.
CACAAGGTCCATCGCGATCAGCACCGGCCGCTTGCGGCGGAACTCCATCCACGGGCCGAGCGGCACCGCCACGGCCGCGCCCACCGCAGCCCCCACGGAGGAGAGCGCGGCGACCTCGGCCGGTCCGGCGTGCAGCACCCGGATGGCGATCAGCGGAAACGCGCCGAAGGCGAGCCACGTGCCGAGCGCACTGGTCCCGTACGCTCCCCAGAGCCACCCGAACCGCCGCCCCAGCCGATGGCCGAGCAGATGCCCGAACCGGTGCCCGCTCCCCATGCCCGCCGCCCCTCGCCACTCATCCGCACAACCGCTTCGCGATCGGAAGCATCAAAGCGAGCACATACCCGGGGGTCAAACAACCGCAGGACCGTCTGGCCACAACCAATGGTTGTGGCCATAGGGTGTCGGCATGGACCTCGACACCGTCCGGACGTTCGTCGCCGCAGCCGACGCGGGGCAGTTCCAGGAGGCTGCCGCCGAGCTGGCGGTCACCCAGCAGGCCGTCTCCAAGCGCGTCGCCGCGCTGGAGCGCACGCTCGGGGTACGGCTGTTCACCCGCACCCCGCGCGGAGTCGAGCTCACCATCGACGGGCAGGCGTTCCTGCCCCACGCGCGCGAGCTGCTGCGCGTTGCCGAGCGCGCGGTGGCGTCCGTACGCACCGACCGCCGCCCGCTGCGCGTCGACGTGATCGCCTCGCGCAGCGCGCAGTCGGGGCTGATGCGCGGTTTCCACCGCGCCCACCCCGAGATCGACCTCGACGTGATGATGCTGTTCGACATCGAGACGGCCGTCACCGCCATCCGCTCCGGTGCGATCGACGCGTCCTTCCGCGCCGTCGCCGCGCCCGGCCGACCCCTTCCCGAGGACATCGAGTCCGTCCGGGTGCTCGACGAGCCGCTCCAGCTCATGACCGGTCCCGCCCACGCGCTGGCGGGCGCCCGGTCGGTGACCGTCGCTCAGCTCGCCGGTCATCGGATCTGGATGCCCGGCATCGTCCCCGGTACCGAGTGGGCCGCGTACTACGACGACCTCGTCGCCGAGTTCGGCCTCACCATCGAGGCGACCGGCCCCAACTTCGGTTCCGACGCGCTCCTCGACACCGTCGCCGACACCCCGGCCCTGGCCACCTTCATGGGCGAGCACACCCGCCTCGTCTGGCCCGCCGACCACGGCCTGCGCCGCATCCCGGTGACCGATCCCACGCCCGTCTACCCGCACTCGCTCCTCTGGCACCGCGACAACCCCCACCCAGCGCTGGCCACCCTCCGCGCCCACCTCGCCGCCACAGCGGTCGGCCACGACGCCGCCGGTACCTGGGCGCCGGGCTGGGTGATTCCGCGCTGAACGGCCGCCGCGTCTTCGACCATCATGGTCGGGTCTGTCGTCGCCGAGCCGGTCGGCCGCGTCCGCCTCCGGTGTGCACGGGCCTCGACCGCACGGCAGTGCCCGGAAGCGCAACTGGACTCCCGCAGCGAGGCCGGGCTGTCCCGGGACTTCACAGCCCAGACCACACGACCACCGTTCGAACGGCGCCTCTTCGGACCCAAGGGCACCGACGGGTTACCTGACACCTGGTACGTCATTCGCAAGCGGCGCTCCGCCCTCCGCAGCGGTACCTTGCCAACGACCTCGGCAACTCGTGAGGCGCTCGATCCCCTCATCGAGAGCCGCACCGACGCCGAGGGTACGTAGGTCGGCGATGCCTGCCGGACGACCGCAACCCTCGGACCCGCTCGACGTGGCCACCCGCCCCCAGCCCAGCACGTTCTTCGGCCAACTGGACGAGGACCCAGCAGCGCGGCCGAACGCCGGTCGGGCGAGATCTGAGGAGGCCTAGGTGAACAGGACAGTGGATCGTGACGCCAGGACCCGGGCCCGGCTAGAGCAGCACTGGAAGGCCTCCGACCGCGGGGACATCGACACTGAGCACGCTATCTACGCTGCAGACGCGGTCCTGGACTACCCGCAGTCCGGGGAGCGCTTCCGGGGCCGGTCAAAGATCCAGGCGCAACGCGGCGGGCACCCGGCCGAACGCCACTTCACCATCCTCCGGATCCGGGGCAGTGGCGACCTCTGGGTGAGCGAGTGCGTGATCACCTACGACGGCGTGCCCACCTACGCGGTCAGCGTCATGGAGTTCACCGACGATCTGGTAACGCACGAGACCCAGTACTTCGCCGACCCCTTCCAGGCGCCTCCCGAGCGGGCAGCGCTAGCTGAGCCGGTCTCGGACCCCGACCGATGAACCCATGCGACTGCGGCGGCGATGGACAGCATCGCCCGGCCGAGACCTGCCTCCCCCATCCACAGCCTGCCCCGACAGAGCCGCTAGCGCACAAGCTGGCCAAGTGGCCTCAAACGAACGTCCACTCAGATGCGGTCTGCTGCGATCAGGAGGTACTGGAAGGAGCCGTCCTGGTAAGAATTGATGAACGCCTCCTCAATGCCTGTCACTAGCGAGGATGTGGCCCGCAGCTTCCAGTAGGGCAGAGTCGCGTGAGTGAGGTCGATGACGGCCTGCGGTACGAGACGGTTGTCGGCCATGGCGCGCAGGTACTCTCGGCGCGAGTGGATGTTGCACTCGAAGTGCGCGTTGATCTGGGAGACCCACTTCGAGGGCTGGCCGTAGCGCGGGTTCCAGCAGCCGGTGATGGTCACGTAGCGGCCGCCGAACGCGAGGATGCGGGAGTGCTCGGCGAAGAGGTCGTGCAGGTCGACGTACATGCTCGACTCGTTGTTCCACGAGGCGGCGGCCTGACCGGTCTCGAAAGGCATACCGAGCATGTTGCAGACGCGGGCGTGGACGTGGTTGTCGATGCTGAGTTCGCGGGCGCGCTGGTTGGCGAAGTCGGCCTGCTTGGCCGACAGGGTGACGCCCTGGACGTTGCACCCGAAGCGCTGGTGGGCCATGACCATCGAGCCGCCGCGACCACAGCCGGCGTCAACAAGCATGTCTCCGCGCTCAATGGGGCCGAGGTGGTCCAGGAGGACTTCGGCCTGCGCCGATTCCAGGCGGTGGAGCTCGGCGATCAACTTCTTCTCGTATGCGCTGTCGTCGGCGTCGCCGAGGGCGGCGTGGTCGACGTCGCCGATACCGTAGTGATGGTGGTAAAGGCCGTCTACATCGCCGAGACGCAGGTTCACGGGCCTGGCCTCATGGTCCCAGTAGCGAGCGATGTCCTTCTGGTAGGGGATCGCCGGGGCGGGGGTGCCTGCGGAGTTGCTGGTGGAAGTGGCGACTGTGGCGGCGAGCTCGGTGCTGGTCACAGATAAGTCCATCCTTCTTACCAGAAGTCGGGAAGGCTGTAGCGGTAGGTGTTGGTCTGGTGCCAGTAGTGGTTGCCGTCGACCCAAGCGGCCACGCCCCGCAGGAAGCGCTGCACGTTCGGGAGGGGGCAGGCGGCGGCCAGGGCCGCGGCTTCGGCCTCGAAGTCGTGCATGAGGTCGTTGTGGACCTCGATCGCCTTCAGGTAGGCCTCGCGGTCGGAGACGCCCTCACGCTCGGCGATCACCACGGGAAGGTTCAGGTGCCGACCGGGACTGGCGAGTTCCTTGGTGTACGAGTACAGGTCGTTCACGATGGTGGTGGCGTTCCCGGCGAGCGCGATGGCCCGCTGCATGGCGGGCTGAGCGTGCAGGTCCGCCGGCAGTTCGTAGCCGCCGACCGTGTCGGTGATGGTGGGGCAGGGACGGAAGTTGTTGAACTGGCGCATCGCCAAATACGCCCACACCTCGGGGACATGCTCCGTCTGGGCCCAGGCGGCTTCCGCGAGGTACCCCATGTGCAGACGGGCCATGTCGTGCCGGAACCGGTCGGCTTGGGAAGGGCTGGCCTCTTGGAGGAAGTACTCCATGGCGGAGCGGTAGGCACGTCGAGGGGCATCCGAATGGAGCGACTCCGCCCACTGCGGCTGGTACTCCTTCGTCGTGTGGAGGGGGTCGAGGGCGGTGTGCGCCAGCAGAAGGCGTCCCCCGAGGCCGATGGGCGAGCCTCCGTGATCCTCGCAGTAGCAGTCGTCCACCGCGTTTTCGGCGACCATCAGGCGCGTGGCGAGCATCAGGTGGTCGACGGTGGGAGCGTCCGGATGGCAGGCGACCATGTAGCGCCCCACGGAGAAACCGTCGAACTGCTCCTCCCATTCCTCGGGGTACAGGTCGACCTCTTCCAGCGCCCAGGCTTTGATCCTGCGGCTGACCTCCTCCACCCGCACCGGGTCGGGCTCCGCCACCGGGTGGTAGTAAAGGCCGGGGATCGGGTTGCCCTCGGCTGGAGCCGCCCGCGACTCCGGTAGCGCCGGGGGCTCCTCACGCAGTGCCAGGTGCAGGCTCGTCGTACCCAGGCCACTTGGGCCCCGCAGGATCCGTTCCAGAGCCGCGTCCGCTGTCTCTGCTTCGGAGGCTGGGACATCGGCGGACGGCGGGACAGGCACGGAAGACACAGGGGGGCCGCTTGCGGCGGCCTTGACGTCGCAGGCACGGGCGGCTGAATCGCTCAGGGCCGTCGTCCCGAAGTGGAGAGCAGCCGCGGATAGGCTCAACTGTGGTGGGAAAGGCCCAGGGTTGGGCATCCATGGCTCCTGGGGGGCGTGGGTGGTCCCGGATTCCGGGCATGCTCGGCTGGCCCAAAAAGGTTCGGGCTGCCGTAACTGGCGGGTAGGGCAGGTCCTTTAGTCGTGGCTGCGGGCGATCTGTACGTTCTCCAACACACCGAGCGCGTCTGGCACGAGGATGGCGGCGGAGAAGTAGGTGCTGACGAGGTAGGAGATGATTGCCTTTTCGTCGATGCCCATGAAGCGCACTGACAGGCCGGGTTCGTACTCCTCCGGTAGACCGGTCTGGTGCAGACCGATGACGCCCTGGTTGTCCTCTCCGGTGCGCATGACGATGATCGAGCTCGTGTTCCCGTCGGTGATGGGAATCTTGTTGCAGGGCAGGATGGGGACTCCCCGCCAGGCCGGAACCTGCTGCCCGCCGAGGTCGACGTGATTCGGGTAGAGCCCGCGAGAGTTCAACTCACGCCCGATCGCCGCGATCGTCCTGGGGTGGGCGAGGAAGAGCTTGGAGCCGCGGCGACGGCAGAGCAGTTCGTCGAGGTCGTCCGGGGTGGGGGGACCGGAGTGCGGCTGGATGCGCTGCCTGAAGTCGGCGTTGTGGAGCAGACCGAACTCCCGGTTGTTGATCAACTCGTGCTCCTGGCGCTCGCGTAGCGCCTCGATGGTGAGCCTGAGCTGCTCCTTGGTCTGGTGCATGGGCTCGTTGTAGAGGTCGGCGACCCTGGTGTGGACCCGCAGAACGGTCTGCGCGACGGAGAGTTCGTACTCGCGTGGTTTCAGTTCGTAGTCGACGAACGTGCCCGGCAGCTCGGGCTCGCCGCTGTGGCCGGCCGACAGTGCGATCTCGGCCTCCCCGTGACGGTTCTGCCGCTGGAGGGGCAGCGAGCTGAACTGCTGGATGTGGGTCTGGAGGCTCGGCGCCGCGGACATCACGGCGGCGAAGTCGGCGCGGGACAGCGTGAGCAGGGTGCCGGCGGTTACGGCGGTGGCGGTGTAGTCCCACCGGGCGTCCGCGTCCAACAGGGCGTTCTCACCAAACCGGTCGCCGTCTGCAAGCACCGCGACGGTGACGTCGTCGCCGTACTTGCCGACAGCGGTCTGAGTGATCCGGCCATGGGCAATGAGGTGGATCTGCTCAGCGGGTGTACCGCGCTCGACCAGCGTTTCACCGGCACGGTAGTCGTGCTGGACGCACCGGTCGGCGATCGCGGACAGCACCTCCACATCCTCGAAGCCGCGCAGCAAGGCGAGCTCGCCGAGTTCGCGGGGGATGACCCGGACCTCGCCGCCGTCCTGGATGAAGTCGATGCGCCCGTCACCGACGGTGTAACTCAGCCGACGGTTCACCCGGTAGGTGCCGCCCTTGGTCTCCACCCAGGGGAGCATCCGCAGCAGCCAGCGAGAGGTGATCTCCTGCATCTGCGGGGCGGACTTGGTCGTAGTGGCAAGGTTGCGAGCAGCCGCCGTGCTCAGGCTGGACTGCTGAGGCGACTCCGGCTGTGTTTGCGGGCTGATATCAACGGTCATCAGGCGAGCTCTCTTCGTGAGGGCGGTGGCCGACGTGGCGCGTCAATGGGAAAAAGCAAAAGGACGGGGGCGTTCACGCAATCCGTCCAGCTCCCGAGCCACAGTACGGGCCGTTACGCCCCGTCAGCCTTGGAAAGTCGTTGACATTAGCTCCATGCAGTGATCCTGCCGCATGCAAGGTTTGCCCGGTTGGCTGACGTTGTTTTCAGAGAACGTCTGGTTTGTACAGTTCGTAAGTTATTGAGTTGCATGTGCCTCGCGAGGCTCTCGCGGTTCGCTGGTCATGCCTAGGCGCGGCGAGTGGTGTTGCTGCGGTGGCGGAGCCGGTCGGTGTGGTGGGTGAGGTGCTCGATCCGGGCAGCCAGTCCCGGGTGGCTGTCGCGCAGGTGCGGCTCGGTGTCGGTCAGCGGGGCGAGCAGCAGGGCGGCGTCGTCGTCCGCGAGGGCATGGGCGAGTCGGCGGACGGAGGGCAGGGCAGCGTCCGGGAGGTCGGGTAGGGCGGCGATTTGGCCGGCGAGCTGGCGAAGCTCGCCGGCCTTACCTCGGGCCCAGGCGGTGACTGTGCGGTCGGCGGCACGGCGGTCGCGGGTGGCCTTGACCCGCTGCTCGCCCGTACTGCCCGCGGTGCCGGGGCGAATTCGCAGATAGCGCCGCTCGGCGGCCTGGCGGCTGGCGACACCCAGGGGGCCGGCCAGGTCCGCCCAGCTGGCGCCCGCCGCGCGGGCCGCCTCGATCAGGCCTGGTTCCCAGTCGGCGAGCTGGTGCCGTACGTCCCGCAGCAGCAGGAGGACGGCGAGCGCCTGCTCCGGGCCGGGCGGTGCGGTGGCCGACTCGCCCGGCGGGGCGGTGCGGGCGGCGCGCACCGCTTCTTCGATGGCGCGCAGGGCCGCCTCCGCCGCGAGGTAGGACGCCGGGGTCAGGCGCTGGGGCCGCTCGTCGGCTGATGTCACCGCCACTCCTTCCTCTCGTCGTCGTTCCGACGACACCTTGCTTGTCATCGCTTCGATGACATGCTACAAGAGAAAACAGGTACAGCGCATTGGCAGCAGTTACTGCCCGTCTCATTGGAGGTGTCCCGCGATGTTGATGCGCACCGACCCGTTCCGCGAGCTTGACCGCCTGACCCAGCAGCTCCTTGGCACGTCCGGCACCTGGTCCCGGCCGTCCCCGATGCCGATGGACGCCTACCGCGAAGGCGACGTGTATGTGATCGCTCTGGACCTCCCCGGAGTGACCACCGACGCCATCGACATCGACGTCGAGCGGAACATGCTGACCGTCAAGGCCGAGCGTCGGCCGACGACCAAGGGCGAGAACGTCCAGATGGAGCTGTCCGAGCGGCCGCTGGGGGTCTTCTCCCGCCAGCTGATGCTCGCCGACACTCTCGACACCGAGCACATCGAGGCCGACTACGACGCAGGGGTGCTGACCCTGCGCATCCCGATCGCGGAGCGCGCCAAGCCCCGCAAGATCTCCATCGGCGGTGCGTCGGAGCGCAAGCAGATCAGCGGCTGACCCGCCGCGTTCCGTTCCGCAGCAGCGGTGGAGGCGGGCGTCCAGCGCACTCCCGCCCCCCGCCGTCCGCTCCCCGACCTGCGCAGGAGGGGTGACCATGGTGGCCATCCGTTCGGAGGAGTTCCTGGAGCGCATCCGGGAACGCGGCGAGTACGACACCCGGCAGGAGGCCGAACGCGCCGCCCGAGTGGTGCTCGCCCTGCTCGGCGCGCACGTGGTCGGCCAGGAGCGGTCCGCGCTCGCGGCCCGGCTGCCCGAGACCTTCGCCATGATCCTGCTCAACCCCCTGCCCGCGGCCGAACCGCTGGCCCCCGAACGGTTCGTCCGGGCCACCGCGGCCTGGATCGAGGGGGCCACCGAGGAGACCGCCAAGTGGGATGTCGGCGCGGTCCTCAGCGTGGTGGCCGAGGCGGCTGGCGAAGACCTCACCCGGCGGCTGCTACTCCAGCTGCCGGTCGGCTACGACCTGCTGTTCGGCCGCCCCTCATCAGCCTGAGCCAGCCCACGCCGCACACCGCCGGCGTCCCAACCCACCCCAGCCCGCCAGCCGTCGACCGCGCCGCGCCGGTGCGGCGCGGCGCGGTCGGCGGGCACCATGTCGAAACGAAAGGCATGCCACCCGTCATGATCGACCAGCGCCACCCGGACTGTCCCGACGCCGCGGAGACCTTCGAGGCTCTGCTGGCGAAGGTCCGGTACGAAGGCGCCTACCCCACCCGGGAACAGGCACAGGAGGTTGTTCTCCAGGTCCTCGCCCTGCTCGGCCGCCAGCTCACCGGCGAAGAACGGGTGGCACTGGCCGCGCAGTTGCCGCTGGAGGCCGCGTTGGCACTCACCGGACAGGCCCCCGCCACAGAGCAGTTGAGCGGCTGGGGCTTCGTCAAGGACCTCGCGCGGCGGTCCGGCACCACGCCCGCGGTCGCCCGGTGGAACACCGGGACCGTCTTCTGCGTCCTCGCCCAACTGATCGGACCGGACCTGCTGGACCGCATCCTCGAGCAACTCCCCGAGGGCTACGCCCTCCTGTTCGGACGGCCCGAACTCCGGCCCCGGCAGCAGCGCCAGGCGGCCTAGACACTGTGGCAGGTCGGGATCGATCTCGGGTTCCGTCTCGGCGTGTGGGTGGGGCTGGTAGGACGTGGGGTGTGACGCGTAGTCAACTGCCCTCCTGCGCCAGATGTGGCGGCCCGCGTCACGGAGCACAACGTGCCCTGCGTACAGGCGAGTTTCGTGGGGCCGGAGGACGCCGGGCGCTGCCAGTGTTTCCATAGGCATCACTGTGCCGAAGAGGATTCGGAGCCGCTCCGGCGCCCACCGGGCCGTCACGAAGCCCACCGCGGAGACCACTGCCGAGGCCTCGGCGTCATGAGTCGGTACGCATGCGGCGCGGCTCAGGTCAGCGCCTTGACAGCCGAGCCTGCCTGAGCCCGCTCCCGCACCACGCGGCGGCGCCGGGTCGGCATCGCGAGCGTCGGGTTGGCGACGCCCCAGGCCGCGCCTTTGCAGACCAGCTCTTTGTAGACGGCGGCGAGCCGCCCGGTCAGGGCCGCCCGCACGGCCCGGTCGTCAGCGGTGACGTACTGGATCACGCCTTCCCTGCGGCCCAGCGAGATGCACTGGTTGAAATAGCGCAGCGGCGCGTTCGGGAGCTTCCCACCGGTCAGACGCGCCGCGATGGCGTCGGCCGCCTGCCACGCGGTGGGCGTGCCCGACGCGCACGACATCCGCAGCGGCTTGTCGCCGGGGCCCATCGCCATGGCCGCGTCGCCGATGGCGTACACGTCCGGGTGCGAGACCGAGCGCATGGTCGGGTCGACCACGATCTGGCCTTGGCCGGTGACCTCCAGGTTGGTGGCCTTCGCGATCGGGTGGACTGCGAAGCCGGTGGTCCACACGGTGACCGCGGCAGAGATGGCCGTGCCGTCGGCGGTGGTGACGCGGTCGGGCTCGACGCCGGTGACGGCGGCGTGCTCGTGCACGGTGATGCCGAGCTTGTCGAAGACCTTTCGCAGGTGCCGACGGCCCTTGGGCGAGAGCCAGTCGCCGAGGCCGCTGCGGGCGGCAAGGGCAACGTGGAGGTCCGGGCGGGCCTCGGCGATCTCGGCGGCGGCCTCCAGGCCGGTCAGGCCGCCGCCGACGACGACCACGGGCTGTCCCTCCTCCAGGCGGGCCAGACGCGCGCACAGCCGGAGCGCTCCGGGGCGCCCGGCGATCTCGTAGGCGTGCTCGGCGGTGCCTGGGACGCCCTGGTCGTTCCAGCCACTGCCGAGGGCGTACACGAGGGTGTCGTACTCCACCAGTTCCTCCGCGCCATGCGCGTCGGTGACGGCGACGGTCTTGCGGTCGACATCGACGCCGGTGACCTTGGCGAGCCTCAGTTCGACGCCGGTGCCCGCGAACATCTCGCTGAAGGGTCGGGGCTTGAGGTCCTGGCCGACCGCCAGTTGGTGGAGTCGCACGCGCTCGACGAAGTCAGGTTCGGAGTTGACGAGGGTGATAGCGGCGTCCTCGCGCCGCAGCCGCTTGGCGAGGCGCCCGGCCGCGGTGGCTCCGGCGTATCCGGCTCCGAGAACGATGATGCGGTGCTGCATGTCGCTGCTCCTGTCGTGCGTGGGTTCGCCACTTGAGCCGGACGGACCGTCGTTTCCTGACAGGAGCGCGACGTGAAGCACCTCACACCAGGATCAGAACGCGATGAGCAGGGGCTCTCCATGGTCGGCGGCCGCCCACCGCTTGGTCGCGCGTTCGAGCTTGTCGGGGTTGACCTGGTTACGGAATGCGGCGACGCCCTCGGCTGTGACCTCCAGGCAGAGGACGCCGACGACCCGGCCGCCGACGACCGCCACGACGGCGGGGTCGCCGTTGGCGGTCGAGGCGTAGACCTCGGGTGAGCCACCGGCGATGGCGCGCTTGGCCTTGCCGGGTTTGAACAGACCGCGCATGAACGTCGCCACGGCGAGGGCACCTTCGAACGCCTTGGCGCGGGCCGGGACCTTCCCGCCACCGTCGCCGACCGAGATGGCGTCCTCGGTGAGCAATCGCACGAGCGGTTCGGTGCGGCCGCTGGTGGCGGCCGTGAGGAACTCCTGGACGATCCGCCGGGCGGCCGCCTCGTCGACCTCGGTGCGGACCTTGCCGTCCGCGAGGTGCTTCTTGGCGCGGTGGAAGATCTGCTGGCTGGCGGCCTCGGTGATATCGAGGATCCCGGCGATCTCCTGGTGCGGATAGTCGAATGCCTCCCGCAGCACGTACACCGCCCGCTCGTTGGGGGACAGGCGCTCCATGAGCGTCAGGACCGCGTACGAGACCGATTCACGCTGCTCGGCGGTGTCGGCCGGACCGAGCATCGGGTCCCCGCTGAGCAGCGGCTCGGGGAGCCATTGGCCCACATAGATCTCGCGCCGTGCGCGGGCCGAGGTCAGCTGGTTGAGGCACAGGTTGGTGAGGACCTTCGTCAGCCAGGCCTCGGGGACCTTGATGCGGTCGATGTCGGCGGCCTGCCAGCGCAGGAACGTTTCCTGCACGACGTCCTCGGCTTCGGTCGCGGAGCCCAGGAGGCGGTAGGCGATGGCCTCCAGGCGGGGCCTGGAGGATTCGAACCGGTCCACGTCGGCCATGGTCAGGGGCATGGCCGCGATGGTAGCGCTCGCGGCGCGCGACGGCCGCAGCGTTACGCAGGGGGCCGGGATGCTGGAGCGAGTACCCGCTTCCGGGCCGAACTGGACACCCTCCGCCATCATTCATCGTTCACCGTCACACATTGGTGTGGCCGCTGGCGGGGTGGCCGGGTACGACGAGCACGTTCCAATCCGCCGGGTGAGCGCTCAGGAGTGGCCGGGGTTTGGCTAGTGCTTTGCGGGTGCAGGAGTGCGTCGCCGTCCGATGAGCCAGTACGCGGCCGCGCCACCTGTGTTCATGGTGCTGGCAATGCGCCAGATCTTCTTGTTTCCACGGATCAGCGCAGGTGGTCGCTTCCGCAAGTCCCGCCAGGTCAGCGCCATCGCCGTGGCGTGCAACCCGCCGAATACGGCGAGGACCAGCTTGTTGGGCTTGCGCTTCGATGCCATGGCCTCTCCCTGTCGCTGTCACGGCTCCCAGTGTCAGTGTCCACGGGTGCCAAGAAATCCTCCACAACAGTGCTACCCACCGCTCACGAAGCGACCCTGAAGGCGCAGCTCGTGTCATGCCGGTCCCACCGCACGGGGCGCGCCCTCCTACGACGAACTATGCGACACGGCCATGTTCATACCGTCGCCATCGAGGTCTTCCGTCTGGCTCTCCGGGGCGCCGCGAGCGGGCGGTTCGCGTTCACGCAGCTCAGAAGCAGTCGGGACAACCACAGGCGACAGGTATGGTGCGTGACGGCCGGTCCGGTCCTCATCCAGACGACTGTCAGTCTGGGCTGCGATGCGGAGTTCGCCGATCAGGCCGCGGATGCGCTGCTCGGTCTCGTCGCGGATGGGGCGGCCGGCGATGCCGCCCGCACGGCGACGTTGCACCGCCTGGAGGTCGACGGGCTGCTGGTCCCCGGGCAACGGGCCGTCGACGGCCGGGGCTGGCGCGTTTGCCGGGCCACCGAAGCTTGGCGCCAGGCCCTGGCCGAGGACCGAGCGGCGCTGGAGCAGCTGGCCCGCGAAGTCCTCGCGACCAACCGCAGCGTTGAGATGCCTCGCCTGGTCAACCGCGGGGGGCGTGGACTTGGTCGAGGGCGGCGCGTAGGTCGTGGGCGAGGGTAGTTGCGTCGCCGGTCTTCCAGAAGTGCAGGTAGAACAGGCGGGGTTGCTCGTACAGCATGTGGTTGTGCAGCTCTACGATGCTCAGACCGTGGGAGCGTAGAGCCTTGATGACGGGGTTCACCTGGTCGGCGGTCATGGTGAAGTCGCCGTTGACCGCGGCGTGTTGGCCGCCGAGCGGTTGGAACATCAGCAGTGTGGACGCCTCCATGAGGTACGGCAGGGTGATGTGGGCGCGGGTGTCGGTGACCGGTTGGGAGACCGGGATGTGGTATTGCCACACGCCGTTGACGTTCTCACCGTGCGAGCCGATGACCCGGTCCAGGGAGCCGGTGTTCAAGGCGATCGGCCGCTCGGTGCCGGGTTTCTGGTGCAGGGGGATGCTGGTCGTGGCCAGGGCACCATGCAGGGCGCGAGCGATCTTGAGGGGGTCGCCAAAGGCCCAGTAGTGCATCCACCAGATACGCGGAGTTTCGTCCTGGATGTGCTTGTGAAGGGCGGTGATGGTCACGCCGCCTTGCTGGAGGCGGTCGGCGAAGGTGTTGACTTCGCTGGCGCGCAGGGTGGTCTCGCCGATCATCACCGCCTGGCCGGGGCCGGTTTGGTGGAAGGACGCCTCGGCGTTGAGTTCCATGCCGGGGTTCTCGCTGACCCCGGCGTTGACCTCGTGAAGGTCGGTGCGCAGCCACTCGGCAGTGTGTACGTTCTGCGCCTCGGTCGTCAGCGGCTGGCCGATGGCCTGCCCGACCGCCGTCCAGTCGATACCGCGGGCCTGCCCGGAGGCACTGCCGAGGGGGAACGTCAGGGCTGTGGCGAGGGCTGCGGTGCCCGCGACGGTGGCGATCACCGCGCGGCGCCAGGACTGACGCAGACGGGGCATCAGGTCCTCCTTGCGCTGTCGGAGTGGCCGGATTCCTCCCGACAGCCCACCACGTCCCAAGCGGCGGCGCGCGCGGAGGCCTCACAGCACGCGGGGCCTTGCCCGCCGTGATGGCGCAGGTCACCGGCGATGTGACCGGTAGGCGATGGTTCGCCGCAGGCCGTACCAGAGCGCGCCCAACCCCAGCACCGCGGCACTGCAAAATGACCGAGATGGCCGGGAGGGAGAAGGCGAGCACCGCGCAACCGACCAAGCCCACCACCGGCACGGCGCGCGGCGGGCGACCCTCTTGCGCCGTCAGGGTGAACGCGCAGGCGTTGGCGATCGCGCCGTCGAGTCCGACGGTGCGGTCCGCCCAAATGCCTTCGACCTGCCCCTTGCCTTCCAGCTCCATACCGAGCTCGGTGAAGAACGCGACGGCCGCGTCCAAATCGTCGACGCCGATGGCGACGTTGTCCATCCGCTGAATGGCCATGTCTCCGAGCATAAGGAACGCGGCGAGGGCTCTGTCCGCACCTCATCGACGGATACCTGCCGGTGCGGGTGCGCAACCTCGCGTACTCGGACAGGTACCCCCAACGTCGGCGCGATCCAATGCTTGCGATGCAGGTCGATCAACGCCGTCCACCGTTCCGGTGAAGGCGGCCGGGCGACTGCGGCGCACCGTCGACCACTGCGGCGCGCCGTCAAGTCCCCCTGGTTTGAGCCCCGTTGGCGCTGTCCTTCTCGGCATCGCCTTCGGCGGAGAGTACGACGGGCTCCAGGTCCAGGCCGTTGAGGACGCCGCCGCAATGGCCGCAGATGATTTGCGGAGTGATGAGTTCCCCGCAGATGCGGTGCCGCAGGCCGCGACGCATGGGCCGGTCCGTGTGCCAGTGGTTGTGGGTCCACTGGGAGAGCGTGATCCAGGCAGGGACGATCTCGCGGGCGCCAGCGGTGAGCCGGTAGTCGAACCAGTCCTTGTCCGGACGGTAACGGTGGCGCTCAAGCAGATCGACCTCGACGAGTCCGTTCAGGCGCGCGGTAAGCGTGTTGGGGGCGATGCCCAGGTTGCGCTGCAACGCCCCGAAGCGCTCGACGCCGTAGAAGACCTCGCGAAGGATCGCGTAGTTCCACCGCTCGCCGAGCAGGGCGAACAGTTCCTGAGCCGTCGGCAGATCGGGCTGGCAGTGGGCGCGGGTGCCGTGACGTTGACTTCGCTCGCTGGTCGACATGCCTCCAGGGTACCCAACTGCCTCAAAATCGAAAGTACCTCTAGACAGCATGTACTTCCATATCGATAGTAGTTGGAGTGGGCCGCTCGGCAGGACACACCGCGGACGGCCCGCAGGACGCCATGCAACAGAACACGAGGAAGGAGTCGCCGTGATGCGAGTCGTGGTCGATCTCGCGCGGTGTCAGAGCTACGGGCAGTGCGTCTTCGCCGCCCCGGAAGTCTTCGAGCTGACCGGCCCGGAAGTCCTCGAATACGACAGCGCTCCATCGGACCACCTGCGCGAGCAGGCAGAACGAGCACGCGCCGCATGCCCGGTCCAAGCCATCACCATCGGACCGGCGGCCGGCCCGACCAGGGACGCCACCGCGGCCCCGCCGCGCTCTGCGGCGATCGACACGGTTGGGGGGCAGCGGTGAGCGATGCCATGGGAGTCGGCGGTGAACAGCGGCCCTCCCCCGCATCGACGGCCGCCGGATTACCGGGCGACGGCCACGTGGTGATCGTGGGCGCGTCCCTCGCCGGCCTGCACGGAGCCGAGGCCCTGCGCGAGCAGGGGTTCGCCGGGCAGATCACGCTTGTGGGAGAGGAACCCCATCCGCCGTACGACCGGCCGCCGTTGTCCAAACGGGTGCTGGCCGGACGCATGTCGGCCGACGACACCGGCCTTCCGCAGCGGGAGGACTTCGAGGCGCAGTGGCGCCTGGGCACCGCGGCGGTGTCCCTCGATCGGGCGGCGAAGACAGTGACCCTCGCCGACGGCGATGTGCTCGGCTTCGACAAACTGCTCATCGCCACGGGTGCCAGGGCCCGCCCATGGCCTCAGGCCCATGAGGCCGCCTTGGACGGGGTCTTCAGCATCCGCACCCGTGACGACGCCAGGGCGTTGCAGGCCCGGCTGGCCACTCGGCCTCGACGGGTCCTGGTGATCGGCGCGGGTTTCGTGGGTTCGGAGGCGGCCTCGGTGTGCCGGGAACTGGGCCTCGACGTGACTGTCGTCGAGCGTTCCCCGGCGCCGCTGGTGGGCGCTCTGGGCGGCCCGGCCGGTAGCGCGGCCGGGCGTCTGCAACGGCGCCACGGAGTCGACCTGCGCACCAACACCTCGGTGCGGTCCCTGGAAGGTGACGGAGTCGGCCGCCTGCGCCGGGCGGCACTCTCTGACGGTGACATCCTCGATGTCGACGTGGCCGTAGTCGCCCTGGGTGCGGTCCGCAACGTCGAGTGGCTCGCCGGCTCCGCACTCAGCGTGGACGGCCGTGGCGTGCGGTGCGACGCGTACTGCCGTGCGGTCGACAGCGCCGGGCAGCCCGACGACGACGTCCTCGTGGCAGGCGACATCGCCCGCTGGCCCCACCCACTCTTCGACGGCGAACTCCTTGCGGTCGAGCACTGGGACAACGCGGTCCGGCAGGCACGCGTCGCCGCGGTGACCATGCTCCACGGCCCGGTCCTCCGGCACACCGCCTTGCCGGCCTTCTGGTCCAACCAGTTCGGTGTGAACATCAAGTCGGTTGGCGTTCCCGCCCGCGCCGATCAGTTCGCGGTCGTGCAAGGCTCGGTGGAGAACTCCGCGTTCGTCGCCGCCTACGGTCAACAGGGCCGACTCATCGGCGCGTTGGCGGTCAACATGCCCCGCGCACTCGACGCCTACGCCACGATGATCACAAACCGCGCCGGTTTTCCCCCTGTTGCGCGGATCCCCGACGCCCCTGACCCCATCCGGGTTCTCGACACCGCGCTGCCACCGCTCGGGAAAGCCGCCCCCGACGCCGGTCGTCCGCGGCCCGACGAACAACGAGCAGGCGCCCGCCCTTCCCTGTAGTGCCTCACGGCAGCCCTCTGAACAGTCCTTTTCCGTACGCCGCTCTGGCGCGGCAGCCGCTTCGGTTTCCGACGTGCTCCGTTGCGAGAGCGGTTCGATTCAAGGAGGCGCATCATGTCGGACCACATCCCGACCACCGCCCGGTCCCTTGTCGACATCGCCGCTTCAACTCCCCAGCAAGACCTGTTCGCTCGGGTCCTCGACCAGCGAAGCCGTCCCAACCCCTACCCCCTGTATGCCGCGTTGCGCAGGCAACCGGTCTCCCGCCAGGCCGACGGTACGTGGGTGGTCAGCGGATACGACGAGATAGCCGCCCTGCTGCACGACCCGCGCATCAGCTCCGACATGCGCAACGCGGGGCAGGAGTCGGCCCCCGGTGCCGAGAAGTCGTTCATCCTGCGCGATCCGCCGAGCCATGACCGCCTCCGCGGCGCGGTCATGGCCAGGTTCACCCCCGCGGTGGTCGAATCCCTGCGTGCCGATGTACGCCGTATCACCGGCGAACTCCTCGACGCCGCCGGGTCCCAGGGCCGAATTGACCTCGTCGACGAGGTCGCCTACCCCCTGCCGGTCAGCGTGATCTGCAAGCTTCTCGGCATACCGCCCGAGGACGAGGCACGTTTCCACGTCTGGGCCGACACCCTCGCCCGCAGCCTCGACCGCGACCCGGACATGACGCAGGAGGAAGCCGACCAAATACAGCACGCCGCCGACGCGCTCGCCGACTACCTCACGCAGTTCACCGCTGAGCGCGCGAAGAACCCGGGTGGGGACCTGATCTCAGGCCTGCTCACCGGCGGTGCCCACACGGAACCCCTGCGCGGCGACGAACTCGTCGTCACCACCCGTCTGCTCCTCATCGCCGGCCATGAGACCACGGTCAACCTGATCACGAACGGAATGCTCACCCTCCTGCGCCATCCCGACATCCTCACTCGCTTCCGCCGCGAGCCCGCACTGGTGGTGCCCATGGTCGAGGAACTGGTGCGCTACGAGCCGTCGGTGCAGTTCCGCTATCGCGCCACTCTCGACGATATCGACGTCGGCGGCACCACCATCCCCGGCGGCTCCGCAGTCGTGCTGTTGCTGGCCGCAGGCAGCCGCGACCCCCATCACTTCGACCAGCCTGAGCAGTTCATCCCCGACCGAACCCCCAACGAACACTTCGGATTCGGAGGCGGAATCCACTACTGCGTCGGCGCTCCCCTGGCCCGCCTCGAAGCCCATGTCGTGCTCCCCGAACTCGTCCGCCGCATGGAAAACCCCCGGCTGGCCGAGGACCCGCCCCCGTACCGGCCCACGGCCGCCCTTCGGGGTCCCCGCCACCTCTGGCTCAACGTCGACCGCATCCGCCCCTGACCGGACCGTCCGACTCGACCGCACCCACACCTACGCGCCAGCGCTCAAAGTACAGTGACGGCTTGTCAGCCAAGAGGGCGGTCGGCGGCGGCGCAATGGCACCGGCCGGTGTCCGACCGAGCTCAGCGTGATGCTCTGGCAGCGTGCCACGGGCGGCATGCGGTGGCTGACCTGCCGCCGTGCGCCGCCCGTACGCCTGCGTGCAGCAACACGCCGGTCAGGGTCCCGGCGACCACCCCGCTGCCCAGCACGGTCCTCACCCAACCCGGGAAGCCCGCGTACAGGCCGGGTGTGACGATCGGGAGCAGCCCGACAGCGAGCGCGACGGCGGCCACCATGGCGTGCGAGCGGTCCCCCAGGTCGGCCCGGTGCAGCATCGTCACGCCCATCACCGCGATCATCGCGTACACCATCAGGGAACTGCCGCCGACCACGGGTGCCGGGATGGCGGCCAGCATCCGGGGTACCGGCGGCAGCAGTCCGGCCGCGACGAGCAGTACTCCCGCGCCAGCCGTGACGAACCGGCTGCGTACGCCCGTCAGTTGGCCGATGCCGATGTTCTCCGAACTCGTCGTCAGCAGCGAGGTGCCGAAGGCGGCTCCCGCCAGCGACACGACCGCGTCGGCGCGCACCACCCGCGGCACGTCGCGCCGCGGGTCCGGTGTGCGGCCCGCCGCTTCGCTGTTCATCACCGTCTGCCCGGTCGCCTCGGCCAGCGAGGCGAGCGCGAAGATCAGCAACGGCAGCGCGGCCATCAGGTCGAAGCGTGGTGCGCCGAACGGCAACGGCTGCGGCAGGGCCGGGCTCCCGACGCTCGCCGCACCGAAGTGGTCCAGGCCCGTGACCGCGGCCAGCACGGTGCCGGCGGCCATGCCGAGCAGCACGGCCGACTGACGCCAGGCGCCGCGGAGTGCCGCGAAGCACACCAGCGTGCACCCGATGGTCAGCCCCGCCAGTACCACCGCGGAGGGAGCAGCGCGGCCCGCCGCCCCCTGCCCGGTGATCAGTTGGGAGGCCACCTGCACCATGCCGATCCCGATCAGCAGCACCGTGGTTCCCAACACCAGCGGCGGGAAGAACCGCACGATCCGCCCGTACAGCGGAGTCACCGCCAGCAGCAGTCCGGCCGCGAGCAGCGCCGACCCGCAGGCCGTGGCCGCCCCGTGGTCCCTGGCGATCTGCAGGAACAGCGCGGACGCCGCGCCACCGGGGAGCATCACGAACGGCAGCCGGGCGCCGATTCGCCCGAGGCCCAGCGACTGGAGCAGCGCGCCCGCGCCGCACAGCATCAGCGTCGCGCTGAGCAGGGATGTGGTCCGGCCGGGGGCGAGTCCGAGAACCTGCCCGGTCAGGAACACCGTGGAGACGGGCGCGGCGATCATCGCCAGGACGTGCTGCACGGACAGGGGCACCAGCCGTCGCAGCGCGGGCCGTTCGTCGACCGTCAGGGCCTCCGTGTTGCTCATGCCCGCGCCCCGACGTCCAGCCACGGCAGTTCCTCCGGCGGGTAACGGTAGGCCCGGAACACCGCGTTGGGCTCTGCCGGGAACAGCGCGCGCACCTCCGACTCGCGGTACGCGCCGAAGTACGGCACCACGTACTCCCAGCACAGATAGCCGTCGGCGGTCACCTCGAACAGCCGCCCGGAGGGCGAGTCCGTGACGAGCGTGTTGCCGTTCGGCAGCCGTTGCGCGCTGCCCATGAAGGGGGCGAAGAACGCCTCGCGAGCCGGGTCGTGGTACTCCCAGGTGATCTTTCCGCTGGTGCGGTCGATCTCGATGACGCGGGAGAACGGCACGTCCCAGCCCGGCCGGAAGACGCCGTTGTCGAAGACGAGGATGCTGCCGCTGGGCAGTTCGGTCGGGCAGTGCTGCTGCGAGACGATGCCGGGATCGGTGCGCCAAAGGATCTCTCCGGTCGCGCGACTGATGACGATCACGGCGGAGACGCTGCGCAGGCTGGCCAGGATGTTGCCGTCGGCGAGCGGCGAGACGCTGTTGATCAGCGGCCAGTGCTCACGCGAGTAGTGCGGGTGAAGGGCGTACTCGACGCGGTCGAGGTGGTCGGCGGCCCGCCACGACCAGGTGACGTTCCCCTCGGCATCGACCTCCTTGATGGTGTCGGCCCACACCGTGCCGTCCGGTTCCGACCCGGCGATTCCGCCGCGCACAGCGTCGGCCTCGGCGCCGCGCAACGGCTCCAGCGCGGTGTAGAGGATGCGTCCGTCGCCGAGGTGATGGGCATCGTGGTGCTGCGACGGGTCGCGGTGCTCACGCAGTACGGTGCCGTCGGGGGCGGCTTCGAGCATCACGCCGCCTCGGTACTTGTGCCACATCGGGAAGAGTGCGGGCTCGTCGGGCAGTACCCCGTTGTAGGCCAGGTTGCCGCCCGGGAGGATCCGGGCGTGGCGGCCCGGGCGGTACGGGAGGTTCCATCGGTGCACCACCTCTCCTCGCAGGTCGACGAGGTAGACCTCGCCGGCGCCGGTGAGCGGCGCGTACAGGGTGTAGCCGGGGAACGCGGCGTCGGCGTCGAGCGCGATCAGGCCGGTTCCACGGCGGCGGCGGAAGTTCTGGTCGACGGTGGCCATGCTGCGGAGCCTCTCTGTCAAACTTTGTTTGATGACATCGAAACGAGTTTGACAGTAGCGGCCGGTTGTGTCAGCAGTGTGAAACGACAAGAAATCAGTGCGTAGGGTGGCCAGCAGCAATCAGGAAGCGGGACTGAGGCGGGACTTCGCGTGACGGACGAAGCGGCAGCACCACGGGTCGGGGCCAGCGTCAGGCGCCGCCGCCGGGCTCTCGACCTCACCCTGGCCGATGTCGCGGCCCGCGCCGGGCTGTCGGTGCCGTTCCTCAGCCAGGTCGAGAACGCCCGCGCCCGACCCAGCATGCGCTCGCTCCAGGCGATCGCCGACGCGCTCGACACGACCGCCGTCCACCTGCTGGCAGCCGCCGAGACTCCGCGCAGCGTGGACGTGGTACGCGCCGAGGATGACCCCGGCCTCTCCTCGGCCGGGAAAGCTCGGGTACGGCCCCTGGTGCGTGGCCACCACCAGCTGCACGCGCTGGAGTTCACCGGCGACCACGCCAGCGGGCGCGAGTTCCACCACCGCAACGACGAGTTGCTGTACGTGGCCGACGGATCCGCCGAGGTCGACGCGGACGGCGAGACGTACCGCCTGCGGCGCGGCGACACCCTGTATCTCTCCGGCGGCGTACCGCACAGCTGGCGCGCTCTCGAACCGGACACGCGGGTCGTGCTCGTCGCCGTCGCGGACCACATCGAGGCCACCGCCGACCCGCGCCGCTGACACAGAGCGGAGTCCCCCGTACGCCTGTCTCGCTGACGCCACCGCCGACCACGACGCTTGGCCTCCGCACTACGCCGCGCTGAACCACGCGAAGTTCCGCAAGTTCAAGGCGGGTTCGACGCCCGACACCGAACTAGGAGTTCAGTGGTCCTGCTGCTCGTATCGCCTGACGGCGTCCGAGGTGACGGGGGCGAAGAAGTTGACCAGGTTGCCGTCCGGGTCCCTGAACAGCAGCGAACGGTTGCCCCACGGCTGCGTCGTGGGCCCGTTCACGATCTCGACGTCACCGAACTTCTTGACCTTCTCGTACTCGCGATCCACATCGGTGACCCGGAACTCGACGATCACACTCTGGTTGGCTGCCGGTCGCGGCGCCTGTGCACCGAGCCCCTGCACCGTGCGGGTGCTCGCGAGAGCGAGGGTTCCGCTCGGCGTGATGATCTCGGCGAAGTCGTCCGTGGACCGCTTCGCCACCAGGCCCGTGACCCTCTCGTAAAACCCGACGGCGCGGGCGACGTCCTCGGTGATGATGCGGATCGAAGCGAAGTACATGGCAGGCTCCCGTGCGATCTGTTGTGTCATGAGGCAGACCGTACGGCGGATACCGGACAGAAACCGCCCGGTATTCAGGAGAAAATCGTAGGCATGAGTCGTCCTACTGCTCGGGTGCTCGCACTCCTGGAAATCCTCCAGTCAGGCGGCGTCCACCCCATCGCCGATCTCGCCGACCGACTGGGCGTGGACGCGCGAACGGTCCGGCGATACGTCGACCACCTGGCCGACCTCGACGTGCCCGTTGAGTCGGTGCGGGGACGGTACGGAGGCTACCGGCTCGCCCGTGGGTACCGAATCCCCCCGCTGATGCTGACCGACGACGAGGCACTGGCCACGTTGCTCGGCTTGATGACCGTGCGACGGGCCGGGCTCTCCACGACCTCAGCCACGGCTGCCGACGTCGCAACCGCCAAGCTCCGTCGTGTGCTGCCGCAACCGCTCGGTCGACGCCTGGACGCGCTGCTCGCGACGGCGCAGTTCACCACGCCGACCGACGATGCCGCCGCCGGGCCGGGCGGGCGCGTTCTACTGACCCTTGCCGAGGCCGCTTGGGATCGGCACCCAACCGAGATCTGGTACTGCGCCCGCGACGGCAGACGCAGCCAACGGGTACTTCACCCCTACGGCCTCGTCGCCCACTCCGGGCGGTGGTATGCCGCCGGCGCCGATTCGACCAGCGGAGAGGTCCGGACGTTCCGGGTGGATCGGATAGAGCACGTGCGTGTGCTGTCCAGTTCGTTCGACCAGCCAACGGACTTCGACGCCCAAGCGCATGTCCTGGCCGGTCTCGCCGAGACCCCGTGGACGCACGACGTCAGCCTTCGCGTCCAAGCAACCCACGATCACATCCGGACCCGGTTCCCGGAAGGGATCGCCATCGTCGACGAGGTCCGTCCGACGTCGCAAACGCACACGCAGCCGGAAGGCAGCAACGAGCCGAGCCCGGATGAGAGTTGGTTCCGTATTCGACTCCGCGCCGAACGGCTGGAGTGGATCCCACCGTTGCTAGCCGCGCTGAACCGTCCCTTCGTTGTCGAGCGGCCAGCCGAACTGCGAGGCCACATAGCCGACTTGGCGCAACGCCTCGCTCAGTACGCGAGCACGAATGACGGGTCGCGTTGATAACCCGCCATGAACGCGTATCCCCACTCGCGCACACGACCGTTTGACCTGCATGGGTGCATTTTCCCCACCCACACCTGGTGGCGAGGTGTTCGCGGCGGACGGCGAGGGCCAGCGCGACCGGCTCGCTGAACCTTCGCCGTCCTGATCTGCCCCTAGTACTGCAACCGCATCTGGGGTAACGATCAAGACTGGTTGTCGTTGGTGTGACTGTGTGCTGATGAGCTGACGGTCGAGCAGGTTGTGTCGTGGTCGGAGGGGATAGCCGGTCTGCATGCCCGG
>NZ_JARJBC010000038.1:0-47725 GCF_029269905.1 Streptomyces silvisoli
ACGCCACACGCACGATCTGGCACCCCGAGGCCGTCAGCTCCGCGATCTGCTGCAACGTGGCACCGATGTCGGCCGTCACCGTGGTGGTCATCGACTGCACCGACACCGGCGCGTCGCCACCCACCGCAACCGACCCCACCTGGATCTTGCGGCTCTTGCGCCGTTCGGCGAGCAAAGACGGAACCGATGGCATACCAAGCGAAATCGCGGCCATGTGCTGTGCATCCCCAGGGTTCGGATGTGCGGGCGTGGTTCGAGTCCCGGTGTGGGCGGGCTCGGCTTCCGAGGTTACGGCACGGCGGAGAAGCCGGGCACATCCGCCAGGACCGCGCGCGAACATGGCACCGGCCGGACACCCATGATGCCCGGCCGGTTCGCACCTCGTTAGCGTTTGATCGATATCAGGTGATCTTGACCGGATTGACAACATCCGCGATCAGAACCAACACGGTGAATGACAGGAAGAGACCGGCCACCACATAGGCCACCGGCATCATCTTCGCCACGTCGAACGGACCCGGGTCCGGCCGGTTGAACACCCTGGCCATGTTCCGCTTCAGCGCCTCCCACAGCGCCCCCGCGATGTGGCCGCCGTCCAGCGGCAGCAGCGGAAGCATGTTGAACAGGAACAGCGACAGGTTGAACCCGGCGACCAGCATGAGCATGGTCGCCACCCGCTGCTCCGGCGGGATGTTCAGCGAGAAGACGTCGCCGCCGACCCGGGCCGCGCCGACCACGCCCATGGGCGAGTCGGGCTGCCGCGGCGCACCGTCGAAGGCCGCCCGCCACAGGCCGGGGATCCGCTCCGGCAGGTCCACCAGCGACCTGGTGGCGGTGGTCACCATGTCGCCCATCCGGCTCACCGAGCCGCCGAACGACTGCTTGACGATGCCCTGGGCCGGGGTGAAGCCGAGGAACCCGGCGGTCACGTACTGGCCGTCGACGTAGCCGCCGTGCCCGTCGGTCTTGGCCACCTGGTTCTTTATCAGGTCGGCGTGGAGTTCCACGCTCTGCCCGCCGCGCTGCACCGTGATCACGGCCGGGCCGGTGGTCTGGCGGATGTCGCCCTGCAACGTGGCCCAGTCCCTGATCGGCCGGCCGTTGAAGGCGGTGATCCGGTCGCCCGCCTTCAGCCCGGCCTTCTTCGCCGGCGAGGCCGGGTCGTCGGTGGCGCAGGTGGCCTTGCCCTTGCTGGCCGCGGACTGCGAGATGACGCAGT
Organism: Streptomyces silvisoli; assembly: GCF_029269905.1. NCBI lineage: Bacteria > Bacillati > Actinomycetota > Actinomycetes > Kitasatosporales > Streptomycetaceae > Streptomyces > Streptomyces silvisoli. The sequence continues at coordinate 1,220 of NZ_JARJBC010000038.1, forward strand.
CGGAGACCGTACTGACCGTCGTGGTCTGGGAGTTGATGCCGAAGCCCATCAGCACGCCGAGGAACAGCGCGACCGCGAGGACCAGGTTCATGAACGGACCGGCGAACATCACGATCACGCGCTTCCACGGCTTGCGCGTGTAGAACAGCCGGGTCTCGTCGCCGGGCTGCAACTCCTCGAAGGCCGCGGAGCGCGCGTCCTCGATCATGCCGCGCCACGGCGAGCTGGAGCGGGCCACGATCTTGCCGTCCTCGCCGGGCGGGAACATCCCGATCATGCGGATGTAGCCGCCCAGCGGGACGGCCTTGATCCCGTACTCGGTCTCACCCTTCTTGCGGGAGAAGATCGTCGGGCCGAACCCCACCATGTACTGCGGCACCCGGATGCCGAACATCTTTGCCGTGGTCAGATGGCCCAGCTCGTGCCAGGCGATGGAGATCAGCAGGCCGACGGCGAACACGACTATGCCGAGGACCGTCATCGCTGTCGTCATACACGGACCTCCGCTGTCGCCTTCGCTGCCAGTTCACGGGCGCGGGCTCGTGCCCACGCCTCCGCTCCCAGGACGTCCGCCACGGTGAGGGAAGTTCCCGAGGCGGGCGTACCGTGCTCCTCGACGACCTCGGCGACGGTGTCCACGATCCCGGTGAACGGCAGCCGCCCGGCGAGGAAGGCGTCGACGCACTCCTCGTTGGCCGCGTTGAACACCGCGGGTACGGTGCCCCCGAGGCTACCCACTCGACGGGCCAGCGCCACCGAAGGGAACGCCTCGTCGTCCAGGGGTGAGAACTCCCAGTTCATCACCTTGGACCAGTCGAACGCGGGTGCGGCGTCCGGCACCCGGTGCGGCCAGCCGAGGCCCAGCGCGATGGGTGCCCGCATGTCCGGCGGGCTCGCCTGGGCCAGCGTGGAGCCGTCGGTGAATTCCACCATCGAGTGGATGTACGACTGCGGATGGACCACGACCTCGATCCGGTCGAACGGGATGTCGTACAGCAGGTGCGCCTCGATGACCTCCAGGCCTTTGTTGACCAGGGTCGCCGAGTTGACGGTGATGACCGGTCCCATGGCCCAGGTGGGGTGCGCCAGCGCGTCGCCCGGGGTGACTCCGGCCAGTTCCGCCCTGGTCCGGCCGCGGAACGGGCCGCCGGAGGCGGTGACGATCAGCTTGCGCACCTCGCGGCGGGTGCCGCCCAGCAGGGCCTGGAACAGCGCCGAGTGCTCGGAGTCCACCGGCACGATCTGCCCGGGCCTGGCCAGCGCCTTCACCAGCGGCCCGCCGACGATCAGCGACTCCTTGTTGGCCAGCACCAGCACCCGGCCCGCCGCCAGGGCGGCCAGCGTCGGGGCCAGGCCGATGGAGCCGGTGATGCCGTTCAGCACCGAGTGGCACTCCGTCCGGGCCAGCTCACAGGCCGCGTCGGGACCCGCGAGGATCTCCGGCTGGGCCTCGCCCGGCGCGTAGAGCGCGGACAGCGCCTCGCGCAGCGCGGGCACCGCCGCCTCGTCGGCCACCGCCACCGCGCGGACCCGCAGGGTGTGCGCCTGCTCGGCGAGCAGTTGGACCCGCCCGCCCGCGGCGGACAGGGCGACCACCCGGAAGCGTTCGGGGTTGCGCAGCACCACGTCGATCGCCTGGGTGCCGATCGATCCGGTCGACCCGAGGATGACGACGTCACGCGGGGCGCCGGGGCTGCCGGTGTCCGGCTGGTAGAGCACGTGGGGATCGGCGAGGGGTGCGGGACTCTCGGTCATGCCCCCATTGTGGCCGCATCCCCTGGCGGTTCCGACAGGGGATGCGGCGGGGCGGTGCCGGGGTCCGGGATGGGCCGCTCAGCGGATCGGCCGGTGGACGTTGTCCTTGGTGGAGGGTCCGGGCGTGGCGTCCGCGATCCACGGGCCGTCGTCCGACGGGTCCACGATGCCGTCCTCCAGCCAGGTGTAGGCACCGCTCATGATGCCCTTGACCAGTCGGCGGTCGATGGTGTCGGTGTTGGTCCACAGCCGGTCGAAGTACTCCTCGATCCGGATCCGGGCCTGGCGGCAGAAGACGTCGGCGAGCTGGTACGCCTCCCTGCCGTGCTCGTCGCGCGCCCTGAGCATCTCGGCCCGTACGCAGGCCGCGCTCATGGCGAACAGCTCCGCGCCGATGTCGACCACCCGGCCCAGGAAGCCCTGCTTGGTCTCCATCCGGCCCTGCCATCGGGACATCGCGTAGAAGGTTGACCGGGCCAGTCGGCGCGCCGAGCGTTCGACGTAGCGCAGGTGGACCGCCAGGTCGGCGTGGCCCGAGGGGTGGAACTCCCCGTACGCCGCCGGGAGTTGACCGGGCCCGGCGATCAGCTTGGGCAGCCAGCGGGCGTAGAAGCCGCCCGCCTTCGCCCCGGCCTTCGCCTTCTGTGACAGGGACTTGTCCGGGTCGATGAGGTCACCCGCCACCGACAGGTGGGCGTCCACCGCCTCGCGGGCGATGAGCAGATGCATGATCTCGGTGGAGCCCTCGAAGATCCGGTTGATCCGCAGGTCGCGCAGCATCTGCTCGGCGGGCACCGCGCGTTCGCCCCGGGCGGCGAGCGACTCCGCTGTCTCGAAACCGCGTCCACCGCGGATCTGCACCAGCTCGTCGGCCATCCGCCAGGCCATCTCGCTGCCGTAGAGCTTGGCCAGCGCGGCCTCGATACGGATGTCGTTGCGGTCCTCGTCGGCCATCTGGCTGGACAGGTCGAGCACGGCCTCCAGGGCGAAGCTGGTCGCCGCGATGAACGCCATCTTGGAGCCGACCGCCTCGTGCTCGGCGATCGACTTGCCCCACTGCACCCGGGCCGCCGACCACTCGCGGGCGATCTTCAGGCACCACTTCCCGGCGCCCGCGCAGGCGGCGGGCAGCGACAGGCGCCCGGTGTTGAGGGTGGTCAGCGCGATCTTCAGGCCCGCGCCCTCGGGGCCGATGCGGTTGGCGGCGGGCACCCGCACCTGGTGGAAGCGGGTGACGCCGTTCTCGAGGCCGCGCAGGCCCATGAACGCGTTGCGGTTCTCCACGGTGACGCCGGGGCTGTCCGCCTCGACCACGAAGGCCGTGATGCCGCCCTTGTGCCCCTCCGACTTCGGCACCCGGGCCATGACCACCAGCAGGTCGGCGACCACGCCGTTGGTGGTCCACAGCTTCACGCCGTCCAGCACGTAGTCGTCCCCGTCCGGCACCGCGACGGTGGCCAGCCGGGCCGGGTCGGAGCCGACGTCCGGCTCGGTCAGCAGGAACGCGGAGATGTCGGTGCGGGCGCAGCGCGGCAGGAAGGCGTCCTTCTGCTCCTTGGTGCCGAACAGCTTCAGCGGCTGCGGTACGCCGATCGACTGGTGCGCGGACAGCAGCGCCCCTATGGCCGGGCTGGCCGTACCGGTCAGCGCGAGGGCCTTGTTGTAGTAGACCTGGCTGAGGCCGAGGCCGCCGTAGGCGACGTCGATCTTCATGCCGAGGGCGCCGAGTTGTTTGAGCCCGTCGATGACCTCGTCGGGAATCCGCGCCTCGCGCTCGATGCGGGCGCCGTCGACCTTCGTCTCCAGGAAGTCCTTGAGCTTGGCCAGGAACTCCTCTCCCCGCTCGATGTCATCCGCCGGCCCGGTGGGGTGGGGGTGGATGAGGTCGAGCCGGAACCGGCCGAGGAACAGCTCCTTGGCGAAGCTGGGCTTGCGCCAGTCCTGCTCCCGGGCCGCCTCGGCTACCTGCCGGGCTTCGCGCTCGGAGACTTGGCGTGGGGCGGATGGTGCGGTCATGAGGGGCTCACCTCGCCGCGAATCGATGAGTGCGGTCACGGCCGGTCACCGGCCGATTGCTACTGATGCGTATACCCACTCCATGGGAACAGCACCAGCCCCCGCGCACAACCCGGGCGGCTGCCATTTCGGGCTCGTTCTGCGCCGGGCGCTTGACCCGGTGTCGACAACGGGTACGCCCTTTGGCTCACTCGCGGCCCGGAACCGTGGCCGGACTCCTCCGCGGCGTGTTCGCGCCGGAACCGGTCGCGGGATGGGCAGCGGGCGCTCCCGCACAGAGCGCCCGCTGCCCGGGGAGGGTGGCTTACAGGTCCAGGCCGGTGAGGACCAGAACGCGTTCGTAGGTGTAGTCGGCCATCGCGTAGGCGACGCCCTCGCGGCCGGTGCCGGAGGCCTTGACGCCGCCGTACGGCATCTGGTCGGCGCGGTAGGAGGGCGCGTCACCGATGATCACGCCGCCGACCTCCAGCTCCCGGTGGGCGCGGAAGGCAGTCTGCACGTCGTGCGTGAACACCCCTGCCTGGAGGCCGAACTTGGAGTCGTTCACCGCGGCGAACGCCTCGTCGGTGCCGTCCACGCGGTGCAGGCTGAGCACCGGGCCGAACACCTCGGCGGTGGCCAGGATGGCCTCGGCGGGCAGGTCCGCCAGCACGGTCGGGGCGTACGAGGCGCCGTCCCGTACCCCGCCGGTGACCAGCTTGGCCCCCTTGGCGGTCGCGTCCGCGACCCAGGACTCCACCCGCCGGGCGGCGTCCTCACTGACCAGCGGCCCGACATCGGTGGCGTCGTCCGCCGGGTCGCCGGTGACCTGGGCCTCGACCTTGGCGACGACCTTCTCCACCAGCCGGTCGTAGACGGAGGCGTCGGCGATCACCCGCTGCACCGAGATGCACGACTGGCCCGCCTGGTAGTTGGCGAACGTGGCGATCCGGGTGGCCGCCCACTCCAGGTCGGCGTCCGAGGAGTAGTCACCGAGCACCACGGCCGCCGCGTTGCCGCCGAGTTCCAGGGTGACGTGCTTGTGCGGCACCGACTGCTGGATCTGGAAGCCCACCGTGTCCGAGCCGGTGAACGAGATCACCGGCAGCCGCTCGTCCTGTACGAGGGCGGGCATCCGGTCGTTGGCCACCGGCAGCACGCTCCACGAACCGGCCGGAAGCTCGGTCTCCGCGAGCAACTCGCCCAGCAGCAGGGCGGACAGCGGGGTGGCCGGGGCGGGCTTGACGATGATCGGCGCGCCGACCGCGATGGCCGGGGCGACCTTGTGCGCCACCAGGTTCAGCGGGAAGTTGAACGGCGCGATGCCCAGCACCGTGCCGCGCGGGAAGCGGCGGGTCAGCGCGAGCCGACCGACACCGCCCTGGTCGGTGTCCAGCCGCTGTGCCTCACCGCTGTTGAAGCGGCGGGCCTCCTCGGCGGCCCAGCGGAAGACCGAGACCGCGCGGCCGACCTCGCCGCGCGCCCACTTGATCGGCTTGCCGTTCTCGGCGGTGATCAGCCGGGCGATCTCCTCGGTGCGCTCGGCGAGCCGCTTGGCGACGTGGTCCAGGGCCGCGCTGCGGACGTGGGCGGGGGTGGCCGCGAACTCGGCGGCCACCGAATCGGCGGCCTCGATCGCCTCTTCCACCTGGGCGTCGGTGGGGACGCTCACCGTGCCGACGACGGCGCCGTCCCAGGGGTGGGTGACATCGAAGGTGTCCTCGCCGGTGGCCTGGCGCCCGGCGATCCAGAACGGGGTGGCAGTGGGGGTGGTCATGCGAACACGGTAGGGCGGGGTGGGCGGGATCGCGGTTGTCCGTGCGGGAGTACGCCGGCGGCCTTGTGCGCCTATTTGGCGTACGTCGGCGTTTCTTCGGCTCCCGATGGGCGTACCCGGGACAGGCCGGGGTCCGGTTGTGCCCACCCGTTCCGCAGCTCAGCCGCCGGACTTCAGGGCCAGCCAGAGTTCCATGCGGACGTCGGGGTCGTCCAGCGAGCGGCCCAGGATCTCCTCGACCCGCCGCATCCGGTAGCGCAGGGTGTGCCGGTGCACCCCGAGGTCGGCCGCCGCGGCGTCCCACTGGCCGTGCCGGGACAGCCAGGCGCGCAGCGACCGGACCAGATCGCCCCGCGAGGTGGCGTCGTGGTCGTACAGCGGGCGCAGCAGCCCCTCGGCGAACGCCCGGACCGCTTCGTCGCCGAGTAGCGGAAGAATCGATCCGGCACCGACCTCGCCATGCTCCACCAGCGCCCGCCCCCTGCGCTGTGCCACCGCCAGCGCCCGCTCCGCCTGGTCCCCCGCCGCGGGCACCGCGTCAGCCGGCACCGCCGCCGAGAGACCAGCGGCCAACTCCTCCGCGGCCCCCACGAGTTCGGTCCCCGCCGCCAGCACCGCTCCCCCGTCGGCGGCCAGCACGGTCAGCCGCGGCCCGTCCAGCGAGGCGAGCAGCGGCTCTGCCGCCCGCGCCGCAGCGGCCTCCACCCGGTCGGCCAGCAGCGCCAACGCGGCCTGCGGATCGTCCCGCTCGGCCCGGTCCTGCCGCTGCGCGGGTTCCACGGCCAGCAACCGCACCGGCCGGTCAAGCAGCGTGCCGTAGCGGCGGCCCGCGACGGTACGTGCGTGGTCGCACTCGCCCGCCAGCAGCATCCGTAGCAGCGCCGCGCCGAACCGCCGCTCGGCGTCCTGCAAGGTGCGGGACTGCTCCAGGGAGAGGGTGAGCAGTGCGACCGCCGCCTGCACCACATAGCGGTCCGAGGTGTCCAGCCGCTCGGCGGTGCCCACCGCCAGGAAGCCGCGCGGGCGCCGCCCGGTGCCCAGCGACTGGATCTCCACCCGGTCGTCCGTACCGCCGGGGCCCGCCACCGCGGCGCTGGCCGGGGCGGGCCGTGCCCGCAGCCGCTCGATCTCGCCGCCCAGCCGGGCGGCCCGTCGCCCGGCCCAGTCCGGCGAGGCGGCGATCACCGCGCCGGACGCGTCGTACAGCGCCGCCCAGCCGTTGAGATGCGCGGCCAGCCGGGACAGCAGTGCGCCGGTGCCGTCCGGGGCGAGGGCGGCCCGGGTCAGCTCGCGCTGCGCCTCCAGGCTGGTGGTGACCGCCTTGTACTGGTCGGCCGCGATCGCCGCCGAGACCGCCTTGCTGATCGCGATGAACGGGGTCGGGCGGGGCACCCGCAGCAGCGGCAGTCCACGCTCCTCCGCCGCGCTGACCAGCGCTTCCGGCACGGTGTCATGGCCGAGCCCCACGCCGAAGCCGAGGCCCACCACTTCGGCGTCGGCCAGCCGGTACACGTACTCGCGCAGGGCTTCGGCGTCGCTGCCGAGCTTCAGCCCGGTGGTGAGCAGCAGTTCGCCGCCCTCCAGGTACGGGGTGGGGTCGTCCAGTTCGCTGGTGTGCACCCAGCGCACGGGGGCGTCCAACCGGTCGCCTCCGGCCAGGACGGTCAGCTTGAGCGCGGAGGCGCGCACGAGGGAGGCGAGGGTGGGTGGCATGGCGCTACCGATTCTGCCTCACCCGTCCGCGTTGGCTCACCCCCAGAGGTTGACCAGCACCGGCGGCGAGCTGTCGCCGCCGACCGAAGTCAGCGAGGCCACCGCGTGGCCGGGCGGTACCTGGTTGGCCAGGTCGGAGGCGGACCAGCGTTCCCGCTCCACCCGACGCACGGTGACCGACTCGGTGGTCACCGCCTCCCCGGTGAACAGCCGCCGGATGCCGCGCACCGTGCGCTTGACGATCCCGCCGGAGAAGTCGGGGGTGCGGGTCACATCGCTCTCCTCGACCCACGTGGTGCCCCACGCCTCGGCGAACCGCTTGCCGTCCCAGGTGTTCAGCCCGGACAGCGCGACCTTGCATCCGGTCGCGCCCAGCAGCGCGGAGCGCAGCGCCTCGGGCACGTCGTCCAGCCCGCGCAGCGCGAGCACCGCGCCCGCGTGCGCCGAACGCAACCGCTGCAGCCCACGCACCGCCTCGGTGGTGACGGCGTGCGCGGCGTCGTCCAACACCAGGCAGGCGAACAGCGAACGGTCGGTACGAGCGGTGGCGGCGGCGATGAACTGGGCCAGCAGCAGCCGGGTGAGCATCCGGGACGCCTCGGCGTGCCCGCGTTCCGGCAGGTCGATGCGCACCCGCAGCGGGTGCTCCAGCGAGTTCAGCGCGAACGGCCGGGTGCGGCCGGTGACGTCGAAGAACCCGGCGAAGGCGGGCCGGTCGAGCAGCGCCACCCGGTCGGCGAGCAGGCCGCCGATGTCGCCGGGGCGGCCCGACTGCCGTTCCCTGGCGGCGAGTTCACGCGCCCAGGCGTGCTCGCCCGCCTCGTCCAGCGCCTCGCGCAGCACGGCCAGCGCGGCGGCGTTGCCGTCCAGCAGCTCGCGCAGCTCGGGGACGGAGGGGAAGCGGCCGTGGGCGGCGCGGTAGGGGCCGAGGAGCTGGCCGAGCGCGGTCGCCGCCCGCCGCGGGTCGGCCTCCGGCCCCTCGAAGCCGTCCAGCAGGGCCGCGGCGAGGATGCCCGCCGCCTCGTCGGGGTCGGTGGTGCCGCCGTACAGGTCCAGGTCGTACCCGGACGCCGGGTCGCCGATCGCGATCACCACGTCGAAGGCGTCGGCCGGACCGAGGTCGGCGCCCGCCGCGCCGACCGCCACCACGGCCGCGGTCCCGGCCAGCGCCTGCAGGCACAGCGACTCGACCGCCGGCCGCACCACCCGGTGGGTCTTGCCGGAGCCGGGCGGCCCGACGACCAGCAAGGAGGTGCCCAGCAGCGCCGGATCGAGCGCGACGCCCACTCCCCGGTAGCGGTACGGGTTGCGCTGTGCGTCGACCGCCGTGCCGATGCGCACCTGGGCGGTGTACAGGTCGTGCCGGGCCGCCCGGGCGGGCAGGTCGCGCGCGCCGGAGGGGTGCACACAGGCGGCGGCGCCGTGCCGCAGCACCGCGTCGGTGTAGGCGTTCAGCCGTGCGGAGTCGGCCTGCGCGGACCGCCAGGCACGGTGCAGGCGCACGTAGTCGACGTCGTTCAGCCGCCCCTCGCGGGTCTCCGCGGCCAGCCGCTCGGCCACCGCGGGCTGCCCGGCCTCCCGCAACTGCGGCCATCCCACGGGGTCCACCTCGGGCTCGGGCACCGCGACGGCTTCGGGCGCGCCGGGTCGGGCGAGCGGGGTGAGCACGAAGCGGCGGAGGACCTCCATCCAGTTCCCCAGGCGGCCACAGACGGCGAGCAGGAGGGCGCTGCAGACGACGTAGTAGATGTGCGCCGTCACATCGAGCGCGACGTTCTGGTCCCCGGGCCGCTGCTGGCGCCAGGCATCGGGGGTGATCCAAAGGTAGGGCCAGAGCCAGACCTTGATGTAGAGGTTGGCGCACAGCGACCACACCAGCGCCCCGCACAGCGCCGACAGCAGCGCGCCGCCGAGCAGTTTCCGGTTGGGCACCCGCTCGGGCTCCTCCGGTGGCCGGGGGACGTGCCCGAAGGCGTAGATGCCCGGGGCGTCCGCGTGCCGAGGGGTGCGCAGCCACGTCTCCACCGGGTTGGTGGGCGGCGCCTGCGGCATGGGCGGCGGGGTGGCCGGTCGTGGGACGGAGGGCACCGCAGGGGCGGTCTCGCGGTAGCCGTGCGTGCCGTCGATGTCCATGTATCGCTGTCCCTCGCCCTGACCAGCCGACCGTTGCGGTGTGCTCGATGTCGCCCGCGCACTCGTTCGCACGAGTCACGGACCCATGCGTATAAGTGACGTGTCGCTCAATGTAGTGGAGGCGGTACGCCAGGCCGAGTGGCCGACTGGCCGTCGCGTCGAAGAGGCATGGGCGACTGCTACCGAACGGCGTATGCGGAGCCCGGGTGGACGGGCTTAGCCTGCGAGAAAAGACCGTGATCGCAAGGAGTTAGCCCCCATGACCGAACTGTCCGGCGGCCCCGCCCTGCCCCAGGAGCGTCGTCTCGTCACCCCGATTCCCGGTCCGAAGTCCCAGGAGCTGCTGGCCCGCAAGGCCGCGACGGTCGCGAACGGCGTGGGCACGACGCTGCCGGTGTTCGTCACCCGGGCGGGCGGTGGCGTCCTGGAGGACGTGGACGGCAACTCGCTGATCGACTTCGGCTCCGGCATCGCGGTCACCTCGGTGGGCAACAGCGCCGAGGCCGTGGTGCGGCGCGCCACCGAGCAGCTGGCCGCCTTCACCCACACCTGTTTCATGGTGACGCCGTACGAGGGCTATGTGGAGGTCTGCGAGCAGCTCGCCGAGCTGACCCCGGGCGACCACGCGAAGAAGTCGGCGCTGTTCAACTCCGGTGCCGAGGCGGTGGAGAACGCGGTGAAGATCGCCCGCGCCTACACCGGGCGCCAGGCGGTCGTGGTCTTCGACCACGGCTACCACGGCCGTACCAACCTCACCATGGCGCTGACCGCCAAGAACATGCCGTACAAGCACGGCTTCGGCCCGTTCGCGCCGGAGGTCTACCGGGTGCCGCTGGCCTACCCGTTCCGCTGGCTGACCGGTGCGGACAACTGCGCCGAGCAGGCCGCCGCCCAGGCGATCGACCAGATCACCAAGCAGGTGGGCGCGGAGAACGTGGCCGCGATCGTGATCGAGCCGATCGCCGGTGAGGGCGGCTTCATCGAGCCCGCCAAGGGCTTCCTGCCGCGGATCGCCCAGTTCGCCAGGGACAACGGCATCGTCTTCGTGGCGGACGAGATCCAGACCGGCTTCTGCCGCACCGGCCAGTGGTTCGCGTGCGAGGACGAGGGCGTCGTCCCGGACCTGATCACCACGGCGAAGGGCATCGCGGGCGGTCTGCCGCTGGCCGCGGTCACCGGCCGCGCGGAGATCATGGACGCGGCGCACGCGGGCGGCCTCGGCGGCACCTACGGCGGCAACCCGGTGGCCTGCGCGGCGGCGCTCGGCTCGATCGAGACCATGCGCGAGCTGGACCTGAACGCCAAGGCCAAGCGGATCGAGGAGGTCATGAAGGGCCGACTGGCCGCGCTCGCCGAGAAGTTCGACATCATCGGCGACGTCCGCGGCCGTGGCGCGATGATCGCCATCGAGCTGGTCAAGTCGGGCACCCGGGAGGGGGCGAAGACCCCGAACCCGGAGGCGACCGCCGCCGTCGCCAAGGCCTGCCACGCCGAGGGCCTGGTGGTCTTGACCTGTGGAACCTACGGCAACGTGCTGCGGTTCCTGCCGCCGCTGGTCATCGGCGAGGACCTGCTCACCGAGGGCCTGGACATCATCGAGCGGGCGTTCGGCACGCTCTGATCAGCGCGAACCCGGCTTCGGCCGGTGCGCCGGGGCGGCGGTCCCGGGGTGTTGTGCACCCAGGTGAAGAACCTGTGCGGGCCTGATGTAGGGAACGGTGACACCGCTGACTGCCGCCTCCTGTGTGACGTACGGTCGTGCCAGATGAAAGAACCACCCCGGCCGCGGGAGACCGCGGGCGACATCCCGTCGACGACTCCCCATCGTCGATACGGCAGTGCCCTCGCGCACGAAACCGCCGGTGCCGCAAGCTCCGGCAATCCTCGCCGATCGGTCGGCCGCTCGTCCCAAACCCCCCGGGACCAGCGGTCCGGCGATCGTCTCGACCGCCCCGGAACTCTCCCCCCTGTTCCGGGGCGGTCAACTGTTGCCAGCTCCGTCTGCACGGTGCTGTTCGCCCTGCTGACCTGGCAGGTCGCGGTCCACGGGGCGCTGTACCGGTGGGACGTACGGGTCGACGCGGCCGCGTTGCGGGCCGCCTCGGGGCATCAACCGGTGCGGCCCGCGGCCCAGTTCCTGGCCGACCTGGGCGACGTGGGGGTCGCGGTTCCGGTGCTCGTCGCGGCCCTGGGATACGTCGCCTGGCGGCACCGTCGGGCGGGCGCGCCGCGCTGGTGGCTGCCGTCCGCCGTCGGCGCGCTGGCGATGGCGGTGACCGCGCCACTGGTCGTACCGGTGAAGGATCTCGTCTCCCGCCCGGCGCCGGGCACCACCCGACTCGTCGCCCACTCCGGGTACTTCCCGTCCGGGCACGCCGCGACGGCCGCGATGGCGTACGGGCTGGCCGTGCTGGTGCTGCTGCGGTTCGTCCAACGCGGTGCGGCACGGCGGCTGTTGGTGCTCGCCGCCGTGCTGCTGAACCTCGCCGTGGGCGCCGCGCTGGTGTGGCGCGGCTACCACTGGCCGCTGGACGTGGCGGCCAGTTGGTGCCTGAGCGGGGTGCTGTTGTCGCTTGCGCGCCTTACGAGTTGGTGGGGAAGCCCAGGTTGATCCCGCCGTGGGACGGGTCCAGCCAGCGCTGGGTCACCGCCTTGCCGCGGGTGAAGAAGTGGACGCCGTCCTGACCGTACGCGTGGGTGTCGCCGAACAGGCTGTTCTTCCAGCCGCCGAAGGAGTAGTACGCGACCGGCACCGGGATCGGCACGTTGATGCCGACCATGCCGACCTCGACCTCGTGCTGGAACCGCCGGGCGGCGCCGCCGTCGTTGGTGAACAGCGCGGTCCCGTTGCCGTACGGGTTGGCGTTGATCAGTTCCAGTCCCTCGTCGTACGAGGAGACCCGGACCACCGACAGCACCGGGCCGAAGATCTCGTCGTTGTAGACGGACATGCCGGGCTTGACGTGGTCGAAGAGGGTCGGTCCGAGCCAGAAGCCGTCGGCCGTGTCGTCTCCGGAGATCGGGTGCTTGCGGCCGTCGACCGCGAGCGTGGCGCCGTCCGCCAACCCGGCGTCCAGGTAGGAGGTCACCTTGTCCCGGTGCGCGCCGGTGACCAGCGGGCCCATCTCGGAGTCGGCGTTGCAGCCGGGGCCGACCTTGAGGGTGGCCATCCGCTCCTTGATCCTCGCCACCAGGTCGTCGCCGACCGGGTCGACGGCCACCAGCACGGAGACGGCCATGCAGCGCTCGCCGGCGGCGCCGAAACCGGCGTTGACGGCGGCGTCGGCGGCCAGGTCCAGGTCGGCGTCCGGCAGCACCAGCATGTGGTTCTTGGCGCCGCCGAGGGCCTGTACCCGCTTGCCGTACCGGGTGCCGGTCTCGTACACGTAGCGGGCGATCGGGGTGGAGCCGACGAAGGAGACGGCCTTGATGTCGGGGTGCTCCAGCAGCCGGTCGACGGCGACCTTGTCGCCGTGCACCACGTTGAAGACACCGCCGGGCAGTCCGGCCCGCTGCCACAGCCGGGCGAGGAAGTCGGCGGCCGACGGGTCCTTCTCGGACGGCTTGACCACCACGGTGTTGCCCGCCGCGATGGCGATGGGGAAGAACCACATCGGCACCATCGCCGGGAAGTTGAACGGCGAGATGATCGCGACCGGGCCGAGCGGCTGGCGGATCGAGTACACGTCGATGCCGGTGGACGCCTGCTCGGTGAAGCCGCCCTTGAGCAACTGCGGGATGCCGCACGCGTATTCGACGACCTCAAGGCCGCGGGCGATCTCGCCGAGCGCGTCCGAGTGCACCTTGCCGTGCTCCGCGACGATGATCGAGGCGAGTTCGTCGCGCTCGGCGTTCAGCAGCTCGCGGAAGGCGAACAGCACCTGGGCGCGCTTGGCGACCGAGGTGTGCCGCCACTCGCGGAACGCGGCGGCCGCCGCGCCCACCGCCTGGTCGACCTCGGCGATGGTCGCGAAGTCCACCTGGCCGGTGACCCGCCCGGTGGCCGGGTCGTACACGTCGCCCCGCCGTTCGGCGGGCCCGGTCCATTCCTGTCCGGCGATCCAGTGCGTGATGTGCTTGGTGGTCACGGCAGACCTTCCTCTTGACCGTTTGTCGATCGAGCCGCTCGGAGCCTGCTGCCAGTGTGGCGAGGCGCCGCCGCCCGCCACAACCATCAGCGTGTCGGCGCATCCGCCATCCGCTTTACAGTCCGTCGGCGGCGATCCGGGCCGCCGCCTCGTGCATGGCCGTCTCCAGCACCACCGGGTCGGTCAGGGTGCCCGCCCCGTCCGGCGGCACCAGCCAGCGCACCCCGCCGCTGGCCCGGCCCGGGTAGGGGACGACGATCCAGCTGCCGAGCCCCGCCGCCCGTACCCCGGTGCCCACCCAGCGGGCGGCCGTACCGGCCGGGACGAAGAATCCGGTCCTGCGGTCCTCGAAGTCGCCGAGCACCGGTCCCGGCCGGTCGACGCACCGGCCCAGCACGTCGAGCGTGGGACAGCCCAGCTCACCGCCGACGATCAGCACGTCCCAGAGCCTTCCGGCGGGCAGCAGCGTCACCCCCAGCGGGTTGCGCTCCCACTCCCACCGGCAGGCCTCCGGGTCCGGCGCCACCGACACCAGCCACTCCACCGCGGTCTTCGCCGCGCCGCCCATCTCATCCCTCCGTTTCCCCGGCCGCGGCCGGATGTCCCCGTCATGGATGAGAGGGGGCGACCGGTGCGGCATTACGCGGGTTGAGGAGGGATTTTCCAGTCAGTCGAGCACCGGCGCGGGACCCCATTCCGGGCGGCCTTGACCTCGGGGGCTTCCGTTGGTCCGGCATCGCAGCGACGGCGAGCGAACACGACGGCGCGGCCCGGCGGTGCCGAGGGCCCGCCGGGCCGGCGCCCGTCGGTCCGGCGCTAGCTGTCGAAGCCCAGGCCGACCCTGTCCATGGCCTTGAGCCACAGGTTGCGGCGGCCGCCGTTGCGGTCGGCGCGGGCCAGGGACCTACGGGTCAGCTCGATCCCCGCCCAGGCGAACGGTTCCGGCGGGAACGGCAGCGGCTTGCTGCGCACCATCTCCAGTTCGGTGCGCTCGGTGCGCTCCCCCGCCAGCAGGTCGAGCATCACCTCCGCGCCGAACCGGGTGGCGCCCACCCCGAGGCCGGTGTAGCCGAGCGCGTAGCCGACCCGGCCGCCGTGCGTGGTGCCGTAGAACGCGGAGAAACGCGAGCAGGTGTCGATGGCACCGCCCCACGTATGAGTGAACCGCAGGCCCTCCAACTGCGGGAAGCAGGTGAAGAACTGGGCGGCGAGTTTACGGAAGGTCTCCGGTCGCTGGTCGTGCTCCGCGGCCACCCGCCCGCCGAACTTGTAGATGGCGTCGTAACCGCCCCACAGGATGCGGTTGTCGGCGGTGAGCCGGAAGTAGTGGAACTGGTTGGCGCCGTCGCCGAGTCCCTGCCGCCGCTTCCAGCCGATCGACGCCAACTGGACTTCGGTCAGCGGCTCGGTGACCATCGCGTAGTCGTACACCGGCACCACGAACGACCGCAGCCGCTTGACCAGTGACGGGAACACCCCGGAGGCGAGCGCCACCCGGCGGGCGAACACCCGGCCGTAGCCGGTGCGTACCGCCATGCCGCCGCCGTTGGGGGTCATCGAGGTGGCCCGGGTGTGCTCGTGGATCCGCACCCCCAGCGACTCGCAGGCGCGCTTGAGGCCCCAGGCCAGCTTCGCCGGGTGCAGCATCGCGACGCCGTCGCGGTCCCACAGCCCGCCGACGAAGGTCGGCGAGTCGACCTCGGCGCGCATCGCGTCCCGGTCGAGCATTTCGAGTTCGACGCCGAGCCCGGCGGCCTCCTGCGCCAACTCGTGCAACTCGTCGACCTGGTACGGCTCGGTGGCCACGTCGATCTCGCCGGTGCGCTCGAAGTCGCAGTCGATGCCGTGGCGGGCGATGGCCGCCTCGATCTCGTCGAGGTTGCGGGCGCCGAGCTGTTGCAGCTTGCCCAGTTCCCCGGGCCAGCGCTCAAGGCCGTTGCCGATCCCGTGGGTCAACGAGGCGGCGCAGAAGCCGCCGTTGCGGCCGGTGGCCGCCCAGCCGACCTCGTGGCCCTCGATCAGCACCACCTCGCGCGAGGGGTCGCGCTCCTTGGCGATCAGTGCGGTCCACAGTCCCGAGTAGCCTCCACCGACCACCAGCAGATCGCAGTGCTCGTCCCCGACCAGCGCGGGGTTGGCCCGGGGCCTGCCGGGGTCCTCCAGCCAGAACGGTGTGGGCTGCGCGTCAGCGAGCGAATGGGCAGGGTCCATGCGGTATCACTGCTTTCCAGTGCTTCACGGATTATCCGAACCGGTCAGCGACGGGCGGTCCTCGCCCGGCCGACGATCTGCGAGAGCGCGATGACGGCCATCGTGCCCAGCAGCATCAGTGAACCGATGACATCGATCTGGGCCGGGTAGGCACGCTGCACCGAGCCCCAGATGTACATCGGGAAGGTTTCCAGGTTGCCCGCGGTGAAGACGGTGATGATGTAGTCGTCCACCGACAGGGCGAAGGCCAGCAACGCGGCGGCGGCGATGCCGGGCGCGACCAGCGGCAGGGTGACGTGGCGGAAGGTCTGCGCGGGGGTGGCGTACAGGTCCTGGGCGGCCCGCTCCAGGGTCGGGTCCATTCCGGCCAGCCGGGACTTGACGGTGACCACCACGTAGCTGACGCAGAACATGACGTGCGCGATGGTGATGGTCCAGAAGCCGAGGGCGCCGGGGCCGACGGTGTTGAAGAACAGCGCGGCGAGGGTGGCGCCCATGACCACCTCGGGGGCGGCCATCGGCAGGAACAGCAGGGCGTTGACGCCGGAGCGGGCCCGGAAGCGGTAGCGCACCATGGCGAAGGCGATCATCGTGCCGAGCACCGTGGCCACGATGGTGGCGACCACGCCGATCTGCAGCGAGAGCCCGATGCTGTGGCACATCTCGCTGTTGGCGCACGGGTGGCGCCAGGCGTCCAGGGAGAACTCGTTCCAGACGTAGTCGAACCTGCCCACCGGCTTGTTGAACGACATCCACAGGATGACCGCGTTGGGCAGCAGCATGAACACGAACACCACGATGGTGACGGCCAGCAGGGTGTGCTCGCGGAGCCAGGCCAGCGGGGAGCGGCGCCTCGGCTTCGGCGCCGGGGTGGCGGCGGTGGTGCTGGCCGCGGACGGGGCGGTAACGGTGCTCATCAGATCAGGTCCTCCGTCCCGGCCTTGCGGATGTAGCTCATCACCAGGACCAGCGTGCCGACCATCATCACGACCGAGATCGCGGAACCGACCGGGTAGCCCTGGGTGTTGCGGAGGAACAGGTCCTCGATCTTCTGGCCGACTACCCCGGTGTTGGGGTTGCCGAGGAGCTGGGCGTTGATGTAGTCGCCGACGGCGGGGATGAAGGTCAGCAGGGTGCCGCCGATGACGCCGGGCATGGACAGCGGCAGGGTGACCCGGCGCCAGGTGGTGAAGGTGTTGCAGTACAGGTCGTGTCCGGCCTCGTGCAGCCGGGGGTCGATCTTCTCCAGCGAGGTGTACAGCGGGAGGATGGTGAACGGCAGGAAGTTGTAGACCATGCCGCACACCACGGCGGCCGGGCTGGCCAGTACGTGGTCGCCGACGGTCCAGCCGAGCGCGGCGGTGACCTTGAGCAGGTGCAGGTCGCTGAGCAGCCGTACCAGCGGGCTGTTGTCGGCGAGGATGGTCTTCCAGGCGATGGTGCGGATCAGGAAGCTGGTGAACGAGGGCACGATCACCAACGCCATCAACAGGCTTTTCCACCTGCCGCCCTTGAAGGCGATGAAGTAGGCGACCGGGTAGCCGAGCAGCAGGCACACCACGGTGCACAGCACCGAGTAGATCCCCGAATGCAGGTACTGCGGGCCGTACTTGGTGATGGCGTCGGCGTAGTTGGCCCAGTGCCAGGTGAGTTTGAAGCCGTCGTCGTAGTCGCCCTGCTGCACCGAGGCCGACACCGAGGTGAGGATCGGCACCAGGAAGAAGACGACCAGCCACAGCAGTCCTGGCAGCAGCAGGATCCACGGCGTCAGGTTCCGCCGCGGCCTGCGCTCGTCGGGCGGCGGGCCAACGGGCCTGTCGGCGGCGGGAGTCGGGGCGACAGCGGTCACGCCTGCCTGTCGCCCGCCACCGGCCTCGAAGGAGGAGCTGCGCTCCATGGTCATGCCGCGTCCTCCTCCACGTCCGCGCCCGCCTCGATGTCCTGGCCGCCTTCCAGGCCGAAGCCCTGGCCGGGGTCCCAGAAGACGGTCACCTCGGCGCCGGGGCGCTGGATCTGCCGTCCGGTGTTCTGCTCGAAGACCGCCAGTTCCTCGCCGGACGGCAGCTTGACCAGGTACTGGGTGGACACACCGATGAACGAGGTGTCCAGCACGACCCCGCCCGCCAACGTGTTGTGGCCCGCCGGGACCTCCTCGTCCGACGTGGCGATCTGCACCTTCTCCGGCCGCACGCCCAGGATCACCGGCCCGGAGCTGACCGGGCAGCGCGCCGCGTCCACGGTGAGCCGCTGACCGTGGGCGCTGATGGTGGCGATGCCGCCGGTGACGCCCTCGACGGTGCCGGGTATCAGGTTGGACTGGCCGAGGAAGTTGGCCACGAAGGTGGTGCGCGGGTTCTCGTACAGCTGCGCTGGGGAGCCCATCTGCTCGATGCGGCCCGCGTTCATCACCGCGATGGTGTCGGCCATCGTCATGGCCTCCTCCTGGTCGTGGGTGACGTGTACGAACGTCAGGCCCACCTCCAGCTGGATCCGCTTGAGCTCGATCTGCATCTGGCGGCGCAGCTTGAGGTCGAGGGCGCCCAGCGGTTCGTCCAGCAGCAGCACCCGCGGCTGGTTGATCAGGGCGCGGGCCAGCGCGATGCGCTGCTGCTGGCCGCCGGAGAGCTGGTTGGGCTTGCGCTTGGCGACATGGCCGAGCTCCACCAGGTCCAGCATCTCCTCGACGGGCTTCCTGATGTCCTTCAGGCCGCGGCGGCGCAGGCCGAAGGCGACGTTCTCGTAGATGTCCAGGTGCGGGAAGAGCGCGTAGTTCTGGAAGACGGTGTTGACCGGCCGCCGGTACGGTTTGCGGTCCGTCACGTCCTGGTCGCCGAGGAAGATCTGGCCGATGGTGGGCTCCTCAAGTCCGGAGACCATGCGCAGCGTGGTGGTCTTGCCGCATCCGGAGGCGCCGAGCAGCGCGAAGAACGATCCCTGCGGAACCGTCAGGTTGAGGTCGTCCACGGCGGTGAACGAGCCGTAGCGCTTGGTCAGCCCGACCAGGCGCAGGTCGCCGCCCTCGGTGCGGCCGAGCACGTCGTTGGAGCTCATCAGGGGTCTTCTCCGATCCGTGAACGGTCTCGTTGTCAGCGGTCGACGTACCGTCTACTGGCCGGTGACCTGCTGGAAGCGGTTGGTGTAGTCGTTCAGCTGGGCGATGCTGAGAGCCATGAAGCCGCGCGCCTTGTCCTGCATCGCTTTCGTGGGCACGATCAGCGGGACGGCCGCGGCGGTGGAGTCGAGCTTGCGCAGCTCGTCCTCGGCACCGCGCACCGAGGGGATGTAGTCGATGAAGTCATCGAGCGCCGCGGCGACCTGGGGCTGCAGGTAGTAGTCGAGCAGCTTCTCGGCGTTGGCCTTGTGCCGGGCGAAGTTGGGGATGACGCAGTTGTCGGACCAGGAGAGCATGCCTTCCTTGGGCAGGTCGAGGGTGACCAGGTTGGGCTTGCCCAACTGGGCCACGTCGCCGGAGTAGGCCATGGTCACCGCGGTGTTGCCCTGCTGGAAGTCGCTCAGATAGTCGTTGCCGGTGAAGGATCGTATCTGCCCGCGGTCCTTGGCGCGGCGTACGTACTCCAGCGCCTGGTTGAACTGGGCGTCGGTGAAGTGCTCCGGGTCGTGGCCCTGGGCGAGCAGGGCGATCGCCACGGTGTCCTCCATCTCGCTGAACAGCGAGACCTTGCCGTGCAGGTCGGGCCGGGTGAAGACCTCGGCGAGCGAGGTGATCGGCTGCTTCACCAGGTTGGTGTTGTACGCGAAGGTGGTGTAGCCGTACGCCCACGGGATGCTGAAGCGGCGGCCGGGGTCGGTGGGGTCCTTGAGCACCCGCGGCAGCAGCAGGGAGTGGTTGGGGATGTTCGACAGGTCCAGTTCCTGGATGTAGTCGTAGGCGCGGTACTTCCCCACCATGTAGTCGCTGACGACCATCAGGTCGTAGCCGGTGTCGATCCCCTTGACCAGCGACGGGTCGATCTTGGTGTACCAGTCGTTGTTGTCGTTGATCACCTCCAGGTACTGGACCTGGATGCCGGTCTGCTTCTCGAACGCGTCCAGCGTGGGCCGCCGGTTGGCGTTCTTGGGGTCGACGTCGATGTAGGACGGCCAGGTGGCGAACACGACCTTCTTCTCGGTCGCCGAGTAGTCCTTGCCGGCCTGCCCCTTCTCCCGCGCACCGGCCGGTACGACATGCCCCTGCACCCCGCAGGCGGTGAGCGCCGCGGTACCGGTGAGGGCCAGTCCGCCGGTGGCGGCGGCGCGCAGCAGGGTGCGGCGGCTGAGCCGGGTGGTGGTGGAACGGGTTCGGGTGCGGTTGACGTACTGAGCGAGCTCGGTTGGGCTGGGGTTCGTCACGCGTCACCTGTCCCCGAAGATCGTGCGGTGCCAGTCTTTTCTCGCCACCGCCGTATTGTCGAACATGACGTGCTTGACCTGCGTGTACTCCTCGAAGGAGTAGGCGGACATGTCCTTGCCGAAGCCGGAGGACTTGTAGCCGCCGTGCGGCATCTCGCTGATGATCGGGATGTGGTCGTTGACCCAGACGCAGCCCGCCTTGATCTCGCGGGTGGCGCGGTGGGCCCGGAACACATCACGGGTCCAGGCGGACGCGGCCAGTCCGTACGGGGTGTCGTTGGCCAGCCGCAGCCCCTCGTCGTCGCCGTCGAACGGCAGCACCACCAGTACCGGGCCGAAGATCTCCGCCTGGACGATCTCGCTGTCCTGCGGGGCGCCGGTGATCAGGGTGGGCCGGTAGAAGGCGCCCCTCGGATCCGGCGCCGCGCCGCCGGTGACGACGGTGGCGTAGCCGCGGGCGCGCTCCACGAAGCCCGCGACGCGGTCCCGTTGGGCGTGGCTGACCAGCGGCCCGAGGTCGGTCGCGGGGTCGAAGGGATCGCCCAGCCGCACACCGTCGAACAGTTCGGCGACGGCGGCCACGAAGGCGTGGTAGAGCGGCCGTTGCACATAGGCGCGGGTCGCCGCGGTGCAGTCCTGGCCGGTGTTGATCAGCGCGCCCGCGACCGCGCCGTGCGCCGCGGCCTCCAGGTCGGCGTCGTCGAAGACCACGAAGGGCGCCTTGCCGCCGAGTTCGAGGTGGAGCCGCTTGACGGTACGGGTGGCGAGTTCGGCGACCCGCCGGCCGACGGCGGTGGAGCCGGTGAACGAGGTCATCGCCACCTCGGGGTGGCCGACCAGGTGCTCGCCGGCGTCCCGTCCCGCGCCGGTGACGATGTTGACCACGCCGTCGGGTATGCCCGCGTCGGTCGCCGCCTGGGCGAACATCAGCGAGGTGAGCGGGGTGAGTTCGGCGGGCTTGAGCACGATGGTGTTGCCTGCGGCGATGGCGGGCAGCACCTTCCAGGCGGCCATCTGGAGCGGGTAGTTCCAGGGGGCGATGGAGCCGACCACGCCGATCGGCTCGCGCCGGACGTACGAGGTGTGGTCAGCGGAGTACTCCCCCGCCGCCCTGCCCTCCAGATGGCGGGCGGCACCGGCGAAGAACGCGGTGTTGTCGACCGTGCCCGGTACGTCGAACTCGGTGGACAGCCTGATGGGCTTGCCGCACTGGATCGACTCGGCCAGTGCGAGGTCGGCGGCGCGCTCGGACAGCGCGGCGGCGAAGCCGTGCAGGGCGTCGGAGCGTTCGCCCGGGGTGGCGCCGGCCCATCCGGGCAGCGCCTCGGCGGCGGCGGTCACGGCGGCGTCCACGTCAGCGGCGCCCGCCAGCTCGTAGGTACAGACGGTCTCGCCGGTGGCCGGGTCGACCACCGGATGCGAGCGGCCTGAGGAGCCGGAGCGCAGACGTCCCGCGATGTACTGGGCCTGCCCGCCGAAACCTTCCGCCAGGGCGAGCGCGGCTTCGCGGCCGTGGTCCCTGTGGTCCATCACGTTCTCCTCGTATCGCCCGGCGGCGTAGCATTGGGCCGGGTTGGTGGCCGATCCTGGCAGAGTAGCCTTGCCCCAACAAGGGATTCCGTTGTTGCCTTTTGGTTACGCGACGGAATCTGTCTCCAAGGCGATCTGCACGCAACGGACGATGCCGCCCGCCGACAGATCATGGCAACCAGCAGGTTGCCCTGCGAGACCGCCCCAGCTTTACACTCTGCCGGAAGGCCGGGTTCCGCGGATTCGCGCCCCCGCCCGACCAGACCGGAGGTCGCCGTGTTCCCCACCGTCGCCCAGGTCCTGGACCTCGAAGTCCTGCGCCGCGGCAACCCCCGGGTGGTCGCCGGGGGATCCGGCCTGGACGCCCCCGTGCGCTGGGTGCACATCAGCGAACTCGCCGATATCGCGGGCATGCTGCACGGCGGCGAACTGGTGCTGACCACCGGCGTCATGCTGCCCACCGACAAGGAGTCGCTGGCCCGCTACATCGGCGGCCTCGCCGATGTGGGGGCCGCCGGGCTGGTCGTCGAACTCGGCCGCCGGTACGCGGACGAACTGCCCCGCCCGCTGGTACGCGCCGCCGAGCGGCGCGGCCTGCCGCTGATCGAACTGCGCACCGAGGTGCGCTTCGTGGCGGTCACCGAAGCCGTGCACGAGCACGTGGTCAACGCCCAACTCACCGAGCTGCGCGCCTCGGAGGCGGTCCACCAGATCTTCAACGAGCTGTCCGTGGAGGGCGCGGAACCGGCCGAGGTAGTCCGGGAGGTGGCCCGGCTGGCGGGGGCGCCGGTGGTGCTGGAGAACCTCACCCACCAGGTGCTCGCCTTCGACCCGGCGGGCGGCGACCCGCAGGCGCTGCTGGACGGCTGGGAGCGCCGCTCCCGCGGGGTGACCACGGCCGGACGCACCGGCCATGACGAGCGCAGCGGCTGGCTGGTGACCGCGGTCGGCGCCCGCGGCCGGGACTGGGGGCGGCTGGTCGTCGTCGGCGAGCCGTCGGCGGTCCCGCCGGCCCGGCTGACCGTCGTGCTGGAGCGCGGCGCCGCCACCCTGGCGCTCAACCGGCTGCTGGAGCGCGACCTGGAGTCGCTGGAGCGGCAGACCCACCGCACGCTGCTGTCCGGCATCCTCACCCATGCCCTGACCGTCTCCGACGTGGCGCTGCGCGCCCGGGCGCTGGGGGTGCCGCTGGAGGGCCGACGGCTCGTCGGCGTCATGCTGCGGCTGCGCGGCGGACCCGCGTCGGCGGCGCTGGAGGCGGAGTCGAGGCTGCGGGACTTCACGGAGACGGCCGCGCAAGCGGCCCGGGAGCGCGGACTGACCGCGCTGATCGGCGGGCTGGACGACGGCGGGGTCGGCATGCTGATCTCGCTCGGCCCGGCGGACGAGGAGCACGCCGCGCTGGAGGGCTTCGCCGCCGCCCTGGACCGGCTGGTCGAGCCCGGCGCGGACGCTCCCGCGTTCCTGATGGCGGCCGGTTCGTCGGTGGGCTCGCTGCGCGACGCACGGCGCACCCTGCTGGAGGCCGCCCAGGTCGCGGACGCGGCCCTGCACTCGCGCACCCGCAAGGCGGGCACGTACTACCGGCTGCCGGACGTACGGCTGCGCGGCCTACTGCATCTGCTGCGGGACGACGCCCGCCTGCAGACGTACGTGGAACGGGAGTTGGGGCCGCTGCTGGCGTACGACGCGGAGAACGGCACCGATCTGGTGGGCATACTCGGCGTCTACCTGTCCAACGGCCGCAACAAGTCGGCGGCCGCCGACGCCGCCCACATGTCCCGCCCGTCCTTCTACGACCGGTTGCACCGGGTGGAACGCGTCCTGGCCACCGACCTGGACCAGGTCGAGTCCTGCCTCTCCCTGCACGTGGCCCTGCTCGCCCTGGAGGCGGTGCGCCGCTAGCGGCCCGCCCGGGCCGGGCGCAGCGCCTCCCGGGTGGCCGCACCGTCCCAGACGGTCTGGAACGCCAGCCGCAGGCACCCGGCCAGCGCCGGGTGTTCGATGTACAGGGCGGTGGTGGCCCCGGTCCCGGCCACCGGGTCCGGCATGTCGCACAGCACCAGCGACCCGTCCGCGACGATCAGCTTCAGCGGCAGGTCGGCGGCGAACCGCGCCTCCTCCCCCGCCTTCCCGAAGTGCTCGACGTTGTCCATCATCGCCGGGTCGTCCAGCACGTCGTACGTGTAGATCGCCCGCACCGTCCCCTCGGCGCGGCGCAGCCTCCGGGTGGCCTTGATCCCGGCGGTGTTCTCGGTGGGCGCCACGAACGGCGGCTTGCAGAAGCTGAGCAGTTCGCGGCTGGCCTGCTCCTGGATGTCGGCGAACCGCTCGGAGATCGCCTTGGGGTCGCGCAGCACCTCGATGTAGTCCAGCGGGTTGGACTGCGAACGCCCCTCGGACCACACCGGCAGCAGGGCGGAGACCAGTCCGGTGGACACCCGCTCCATCCGGTCCAGCGCCTCCCGCTGCTCCGACATCAGCCGGGTGAGCGCGAGTTCCGGCGCGATGGCGGAGAAGGTGGCGACCTTGCCGGGGTGCGCCGTGGCCAGCCGGCGCCGCACCAGGGCGTCGAGTACGTCGTAGATGCGTTGCCGCGGTACGTCCGCCTCGCGGGCGACCTCGGCCGCCGTGTAGGACTCGCGCCTGATCAGGGCGAGGTAGACACGCGCTTCATACCGGGCCAGCCCGAGCGATACGAGCTGGCCTACGGACTGCTCATCCGGCTCCATGGCAGGACACCGTATACGTCTCAGCCGTGAAGCCAACCCTATGGATTTTCCATTCCCCGGTTGTCACCCGATGAAGCGTTCGCTAACTTCATCGCAGCCACCACTCAGTGTGGTGACAAACGGGGAGGCAGAGGGCTTTCGGCCCCTCCATCTCCTCGGACCGCACTTTTCCGCACGGCACCCGCACTCTCCATCGGTCACGGCCCCGCCGTTGATCACTTGTCATGCGCAGACCACCCTGTCCTGCGCATCCCCCACTGGAGGGCATGTCCATGCGCTCGAAGCGACACTCCGGCAGACGCATGGCGAGAACCGCCGCCACGGCGCTGCTGTCCACAGCGGCACTGGTGAGCGCCGGTCTTCTCGCCGCCACCCCGTCGTCCGCCACCGCGTCCCAGACCACCACGCACACCCGGAACCTGTGCAACCAGCACACCCAGCCCGGCCAGGAGGCCTGCCTCGCCGAGGTGCGCACCGACGTGATGCAGCACCTGCACCTGTCCCCCAACGCCACCCCGTCCGGCTACGGCCCCAGCGACCTGCAGAGCGCCTACAACCTGCCGTCGGCCTCGGCCGGTTCGGGCCAGACGGTGGCCATCGTGGACGCGCAGGACGACCCCAACGCCGAGTCCGACCTGGCCACCTACCGTTCGCAGTACGGCCTGCCGGCCTGCACCACGGCCAACGGCTGCTTCAAGAAGATCGACCAGAACGGCGGCACCAACTACCCGACCGCGGACAGCGGTTGGGCGGGGGAGATCTCCCTCGACGTGGACATGGTCAGCGCGATCTGCCCGCAGTGCCACATCCTGCTGGTCGAGGCGAACAGCGCCAACATGTCGGACCTGGGGGCCGCGGTGAACCAGGCCGTCGCCCAGGGCGCCAAGTACGTCTCCAACAGCTACGGCGGCTCCGAGGACTCCACCGACACCAGCTCGGACAGCCAGTACTTCGACCACCCGGGCGTCGCCATCACCGTCAGCGCCGGTGACAGCGGCTACGGCGCGGAGTACCCGGCCGCCTCGCGGTACGTGACCTCCGTCGGCGGCACCTCGCTGACCCGCGACTCCAGCGCCCGCGGCTGGTCGGAGTCGGTGTGGAACACCAGCAGCACCGAGGGCACCGGCTCCGGCTGCTCGGCGTACGACACCAAGCCGTCCTGGCAGACCGACAGCGGCTGCTCCAACCGGACCATCTCCGACGTCTCGGCGGTCGCCGACCCGGCCACCGGTGTCGCCGTCTACCAGACCTACGGCGGCTCCGGCTGGAACGTCTACGGCGGAACCAGCGCCTCCTCGCCGATCATCGCCTCGGTCTACGCCCTGGCCGGCACACCGGCGGCGGGCAGCTACCCCGCGTCCTACCCGTACGCGCACACCTCGGCGCTCAACGACGTCACCAGCGGCAGCAACGGCAGCTGCTCCCCGTCGTACCTGTGCACCGCGGGCCCCGGCTACGACGGCCCGACCGGCTGGGGCACCCCGAACGGCACCGCCGCGTTCACCAACGGCTCCAGCACCGGCAACACCGTGACGGTGACCAACCCGGGCAACCAGTCGACCGCCGTGGGCACCTCGGTGTCGCTGCAGATCAAGGCGAGCGACTCGGCCAGCGGACAGACGCTCGGCTACAGCGCCACCGGCCTGCCCGCCGGACTGTCCATCAACTCCTCGACCGGCCTGATCACCGGTACCCCGACGACCGCAGGCACCTCCAACGTGACGGTGACCGCCAAGGACTCCACCGGTGCCTCCGGCTCGGCCTCCTTCACCTGGACGGTCGGCGGCTCCGGCGGCGGCTGCAACGCGCAGCAGCTCATCGGCAACCCGGGCTTCGAGACCGGCACCGCCGCGCCCTGGTCGGCGACCCCGTACGTGATCAACAACGACCCGACCGAGCCGCCGCACTCCGGCAGCTGGGACGCCTGGCTCGACGGTTACGGCTCCAGCCACACCGACACGCTGTCCCAGTCGGTGACCATCCCGGCCGGATGCCACGCCACCCTCAGCTTCTGGCTGCACATCGACACCGACAAGACCTCGTCGACCGCCTCCGACAAGCTGACGGTCCAGGCCGGCTCCACCACCCTGGCCACCTACTCCAACCTGAACGCCAACTCGGGTTACGCGCAGAAGTCGTTCGACGTCTCCTCCCTCGCGGGGAAGACGGTCACGCTGAAGTTCACCGGGGCCGAGGGCTCCGGAGCGCAGACGTCCTTCGTCATCGACGACACGGCGCTCAACATCAGCTGACGCCGTAGGCCACCGGCACAGAGGCGGGTCCGGGCTTTCGCCCGGACCCGCCGTACGTTTCGCTTCTCCTTCGGGGGCAAGCCCCCTGCCTTCCGTGGGCGGTTGCCCCCGACTACCTCAACCGCAGTTCCCAGTAAGCGTCTTCGTGGTTGGTTGTCGGTTCGAAGTCGAACTGCAGGGGGGTCAGCCCCGGCGGGACGTCGAAGGCGAAGACGACCTTGGAGACCTGGCCGGGGCGCAGTACGTCGGGGAAGTCCTCGGCCAACTCGCCGGTGGAGGTCGAGATCAGCTGGAGGTCGGTCTGGTCGCCCCCGGCGGTGCCGTAGTAGGTGTAGTCGCCGAGGCGCAGGTCCGCGTCGCCGGTGTTGCGCACGGTCACGGTGAAGCGGTACGCGGTGTCCCCCGCGGTGTAGCCGTCGGCGCCCGCGGGCGGGGTGAAGCGCTGCGGGGTGGTGGCGGTGACCTGCGTTCCGTCGTCGAACCTGGCGGTGCCGTCGGCGCCCAGCGGCTTGTCGTAGGTCCCGCGGGCCGAGGTCAGCGCCACGTCCGCGGCGCCGAAGAGCCCGTTGTACGAGGTGGCGACCAGCGCGATCACCGCGATCGACACGGCGATGGCGGCGGCGCCGAGGATCGTCCCGCTCAGCGCCTGTCCGCCGTTGGTCGCCTCACCGCGGCGCGCCCGGCGACGGCCGATGAGGCCGAACACCACCGCCAGCACGCCGAGCGGCAGTCCGAGCACCACGCCGAAGCAGGTGACGGCGGCGACGGTGCCGACTATGCCCAGCACCAGGGCCGCCGTGCCGAGCGCGTTGCGCGGCGCGGGGTGCAGCCAGGCGGCGTACGGGTAGCCGGGGTAGCCGGGTGGGCAGGCCGCCTGGTACGGGTCGTACGGCCCGTTGGGGGGCGGTGGCGGACAGGCGTCCCGGGGGGTGTCCTGCGGGGAGGGGGGCACGGCGTCCTGCGGCGGTGCCCACGGGTCACGGCGTTCGATTCGTGACCGATCGTGTTGCTCGTCGGACATCGCAACCTTTCCTCTAGGTACGTCCCGCAATGTTATGGCCTACGGCCGACGGGCCGCCCGGTACGCACGTCTACGATGGGCCGGTCCGCGCAACCGCAGGAGGGGACCCGTATGACCGCCAGTTCCGCACCGACCGCACCCGCCGGGCTCGACGTCTTCATCGCCGGACTGCCCAAGGCGGAACTGCACGTCCACCATGTCGGTTCGGCCTCGCCGCGGATCGTCGCGGAACTCGCCGCACGGCACGCCGACTCGAAGGTACCCGCGGATCTCGACGCGCTCACGGAGTACTTCACCTTCCGCGACTTCGCCCACTTCATCGACGTCTATCTGTCCGTGGTGGACCTGATCCGCGACGCGGCCGACGTACGTCTGCTGACGTACGAGGTCGCCCGCGACATGGCGCGGCAGAACATCCGCTACGCGGAGCTGACCATCACCCCCTACAGCTCGGTGCGCCGCGGGATCGCGGCGGAGGCCTTCATGGAGGCCATAGAGGACGCCCGGGTGGCGGCCGAGCGGGAGTTCGGCACCGTGCTGCGCTGGTGCTTCGACATCCCCGGTGAGGCGGGCCTGCAGTCGGCGGAGGTGACCACGGAGCTGGCGCTGAAGCACGGTCCCGACGGCCTGGTCTCGTTCGGTCTCGGCGGTCCCGAAATCGGCGTTCCCCGCCCGCAGTTCAAGCCGTACTTCGACCGCGCCCGGGCCGCGGGCCTGCACAGCGTGCCGCACGCGGGCGAGACCACCGGACCGCAGACCATCTGGAGCGCGCTGCGCGACCTGGGCGCCGAGCGCATCGGCCACGGCACCAGCGCGGTCCAGGACCCCGCGCTGCTCGAGCACCTGGCCGAGCACCGTATCCCGCTGGAGGTCTGCCCCACCTCCAACATCGCCACCCGCGCGGTGGCCACTTTGGACGAACACCCGATCCGCGCGATGTCCGACGCCGGTGTGCTGATCACCGTCAACAGCGACGACCCCCCGATGTTCGGCACCGACCTGAACACCGAATACGCCGTCGCGGCGCGGCTGCTGGGGCTGGACGCGGCGGGGGTGGCCGCGCTGGCGAAGAACGCGGTCGAGGCGTCGTTCATGGACGGCGTGTCGAAGGCCAGGCTGAACGCCGAGATCGACACCTACACCGAGGCGTTGGCGGCCGGCGCTTGACCTTGACGCGCGGGTCAGGGGCCAACGTCGGTGCACCGTACGGCGGTTGACCGTCGAGGACGTCCGCGCGTGCGCGCACCGGCTGGACCTGGTCGAGGGCGACACCCTGCCGCCGTGCGGTGCCGTCCCCGGGGCCGCCCCCGGCGTGGCGGCGCGCCGACTCGCCGCCCTGGACGCGCAGATCGACCGGCTGACCCGGCTGCGGGAGCGCCTTGCGGCCCGGCTGGAGGGCGGGAGCGCGGCCGCGTAGGAGGATGCGCGGGCCCCGGGTCACTGGTGTGAGCCGGGGCCCGGCGCTGCCGCGGCGTCAGTCCAGCGACGTCATCACGTGCTTGATGCGGGTGTAGTCCTCGAAGCCGTAGGCCGAAAGGTCCTTGCCGTAGCCGGACTTCTTGAAGCCGCCGTGCGGCATCTCCGCGACCAGCGGGATGTGGGTGTTGATCCACACGCAGCCGAAGTCGAGCTTCTTGGACATCCGCATGGCGCGGCCGTGGTCCCTGGTCCACACCGAGGAGGCGAGCGCGTACTCCACGCCGTTGGCGTAGGCGACGGCCTGGTCCTCGTCGGTGAAGGACTGGACGGTGATGACCGGGCCGAAGACCTCCTTCTGGATGATCTCGTCGTCCTGCTTCAGTCCGGAGACGACGGTCGGGGCGAAGAAGTAGCCCTTCTCGCCGACCCGGTGGCCGCCGGTCTGGACCTTGGCGTGCGCGGGCAGCCGCTCGATGAAACCGGTGACCTGCTGCAGCTGGTTGGCGTTGTTGAGCGGGCCGAACA
Source organism: Streptomyces silvisoli (assembly GCF_029269905.1). NCBI lineage: Bacteria > Bacillati > Actinomycetota > Actinomycetes > Kitasatosporales > Streptomycetaceae > Streptomyces > Streptomyces silvisoli. The sequence goes on from NZ_JARJBC010000038.1 coordinate 30,721, forward strand.
GCACGTCCTCGTCGTCGGGCTGGCCGGTCTTGGTGTCGGCGGCGGCCTTGGTGAGCGCGGCCACGAACTCGTCGTGGATGGACTCGTGTACCAGCACCCGGGTCGCGGCGGTACAGTCCTGGCCCGCGTTGAAGAAACCCGCCACCGAGATGTCCTCGACGGCCTTGGGGATGTCGACGTCCTCGAACACCACGACCGGGGCCTTGCCGCCGAGTTCGAGGTGGACGCGCTTGAGGTCCTTGGACGCGCTCTCGGCGACCTGCATGCCCGCGCGCACCGAGCCGGTGATCGAGGCCATCGCGGGCACGTCGTGCTCGACCATCAGCCGGCCGGTTTCGCGGTCGCCGCAGATGACGTTGAAGACGCCCTTGGGCAGGATGTCCCCGATGATCTCGGCGAGCAGCACGGTCGAGGCGGGCGTGGTGTCCGACGGCTTGAGCACCACGGTGTTGCCCGCGGCGATGGCCGGGGCGAACTTCCACACCGCCATCATCATCGGGTAGTTCCACGGCGCGACCTGCGCGCACACCCCGACCGGCTCCCGGCGGATGATGGAGGTCAGGCCCTCCATGTACTCGCCGGCCGAGCGGCCCTCCAGCATCCGGGCGGCGCCCGCGAAGAAGCGGATCTGGTCGACCATCGGCGGGATCTCCTCGCTGCGGGTCAGACCGATCGGCTTGCCGGTGTTCTCGCTCTCGGCGGCGATCAGTTCCTCGGCCCGCGCCTCGACGGCGTCCGCGATCTTCAGCAGCGCCTTCTGCCGCTCGGCCGGAATCGTGTCGCGCCAGGCCGGGAAGGCGGCCGCGGCCGCGGCCATCGCCGCGTCCACGTCGGCCGCGCCGGACAGCGGGGCGGTGGCGTACACCTCGCCGGTGGCCGGGTTGACGATGTCCGTGGTGCGACCGTCGGCGGCATCCCGGAACTGCCCGTCGATGTAGTTGCGCAGGGTGCGCGGCTCGCTCACTGCCTTCTCCCGTCCTTCGTGCGGTGTGCTGTGTCCGATGGGTGAGACATCACTCACCCTAGCCGCTGAACGAGCGGATTCGACATACCTACCCCCCTCGAACAATGGAATCAGTAATTTCTCATTCGCATCTCAACGGATTTCATCGCCAGGGGCTTGCGTGACGGACGAGTCCTCATGCACAGTGGCTGCGTGGCCACACGTACACCCGACCCGAAGGACCGCAACGGCGCTCCGGTGATCGACTCCGTTTCCAAGGCGATCATCGAGCAGCTGCAGGAGGACGGACGCCGCCCGTACGCCGCGATCGGCAAGGCGGTCGGCCTGTCCGAGGCAGCCGTCCGGCAGCGGGTCCAAAAGCTCCTCGACCAGGGCGTGATGCAGATCGTCGCGGTCACCGACCCGCTCACCGTGGGATTCCGGCGACAGGCGATGGTCGGCATCAACGTCGAAGGCGACCTGGAACCGGTCGCCGACGCACTGGCCGGGATGGGAGAGGTCGAGTACGTCGTGATGACGGCGGGCTCGTTCGATCTGCTGATCGAGATCGTCTGCGAGGACGATGACCATCTCCTGGAGATGATCAACAAGCGGATCCGCGCGCTGCCCGGCGTGCGGTCCACCGAGAGCTTCGTCTACCTCAAGCTCCGGAAGCAGACCTACACCTGGGGAACCAGATAGCCATGAGCTCGGACCTGTCAAAGTCTGCGTACGACCACCTGTGGATGCACTTCACGCGCATGTCGTCGTACGAGAACACCCCCGTACCGACCATCGTGCGCGGCGAGGGCACGTACGTCTACGACAGCAACGGCAAGAAGTACCTCGACGGCCTCGCCGGCCTGTTCGTCGTGCAGGCCGGCCACGGCCGCCGGGAGCTGGCCGAGGTCGCCGCGAAGCAGGCCTCGGAGCTGGCCTTCTTCCCGATCTGGTCGTACGCCCACCCAAAGGCGATCGAGCTGGCCGAGCGGCTGGCGCACCACGCGCCCGGCGACCTGAACAAGGTCTTCTTCACCACCGGCGGTGGTGAAGCGGTCGAGACCGCCTGGAAGTTGGCGAAGCAGTACCACAAGCTGAAGGGCAACCACACCAAGTACAAGGTGATCTCCCGCGCGGTCGCCTACCACGGCACCCCGCAGGGCGCGCTGTCCATCACCGGACTGCCCGCGCTCAAGGCGCCGTTCGAACCACTGGTGCCCGGCGCGCACAAGGTCCCCAACACCAACATCTACCGCGCCCCGATCCACGGCGACGACCCGGAGGCGTTCGGCCGCTGGGCCGCCGACCAGATCGAGCAGCAGATCCTGTTCGAGGGCCCGGAGACCGTCGCCGCGGTCTTCCTTGAGCCGGTGCAGAACGCGGGCGGCTGCTTCCCGCCGCCGCCCGGATACTTCCAGCGGGTCCGCGAGATCTGCGACCAGTACGACGTGCTGCTCGTCTCCGACGAGGTCATCTGCGCCTTCGGCCGCCTCGGCACGATGTTCGCGTGCGACAAGTTCGACTACGTGCCGGACATCATCACCTGCGCCAAGGGCATGACGTCCGGCTACTCGCCGATCGGCGCCGCGATCGTCTCGGACCGCGTCGCCGAGCCGTTCTACAAGCAGGACAACACCTTCCTGCACGGCTACACCTTCGGCGGGCACCCGGTCTCCGCGGCGGTGGCGCTGGCCAACCTCGACATCTTCGAGCGCGAGGGCCTCAACCAGCACGTCCTGGACAACGAGTCGGCGTTCCTGAAGACCCTGCAGAAGCTGCACGACCTGCCGATCGTCGGCGACGTGCGCGGCAACGGGTTCTTCTACGGCATCGAACTGGTCAAGGACAAGGCCACCAAGGAGACCTTCACCGGTGAGGAGTGCGAGCGCCTGCTGTACGGCTTCGTCTCCAAGAAGCTGTTCGAGAACGGCCTGTACTGCCGGGCCGACGACCGCGGCGACCCGGTGGTGCAGCTCGCCCCGCCGCTGATCTCCGACCAGTCCACCTTCGACGAGATCGAGCAGATCCTGCGCTCGGTGCTCAGCGAGGCGTGGACCAGGCTGTGACCCGGCCCGCGCGGCCGGCCTGATCCGGGCCGTCCGCTGCTCCACCGGGACCGCCGGTCGTGACCGATCCCCTTCGCACTCGTTCAACGGTGCGAAGGGGATTCGTGCTTTCCCGGACCGGACTGTCCCGGCAACGACGAGCAGCGGAGGTGCGCGGCATGGTGGCCCCGCCGGACAACGACGTGCTGTGGGGGCGCGGCCTGCGCCATTCCCATCAGGGTTCGCCCGCCCTGCTCGGGGTCTCCGTCGGGGTGCGCGACGGAGAGATCCTGGGCATCGTCGGCCCGCGCGGCGCGGGCAAGACCACCTTGCTGAAGTGCCTGTCGGGGCAACTGGTGGCGGACGAGGGCGAGGTGTGGTTCAACAGCGCGCCGGTGCACACCCTGCCCGGCGCCGCCCGCGAGCGGCTGCGCCGGGAGTGCTTCGGGTGGGTGGGCAGCAGCCCGCAGCTGGTTCCGGAGCTGACCGCGTGGGAGAACGCGGCGCTGCCGCTGCTGCTGTCCGGCGCCACGCACCGCGCCGCCCGGAACTCCGCGCAGGAGTGGCTGGACCGGCTGGATGTCGGCGAGTGCGCGCGACGACGGCCCGGTGACCTGCTGCAGGCGCAGCGGCAGCGGGTGGCGGTCGCCCGGGCGCTGGTGTCCCTGCCGGAGGTGATCTTCGCGGACGAGCCGACGGCGCCGCTGCACCGCGCCGATCGGGCGCAGGTGCTGCGCACGCTGACCGCGGCGGCCCGCACCCATGGCATCACCGTGCTGCTGGCCACCCATGACCCCGAGGTCGCCGCGTTCGCCGATCGGACCGTCGCGCTGGTGGACGGCCAGCGGGCAGCGGCCCTGCCGAACGGACCCTGGCCGGAGGAGGGGGTGGCGCCGTGCTCAGCCTCCGCCTGATGCGCCGCGCGCGACCGCTGTCACTGCTGCGGCGGCTGCTGGTGGTCGCGGCGTCCGCGGGCACCGGATTCCTGCTGCTGGCCGCGGTCGGCCATGCGCTCGGTCATCCGCAGGACCCCTCCGCCGGACTGGTGCGGCTGGCCTGGTGCGTGGTGCCGCTGGCGACGGCGGTCCATCTGACGGTCGCGGTGGCCCGTACCGAGACCGGGGAGCGGGCGCATCCCGGGCTGGTCGCGGCGGGTCTCGGCCGGTCGTGGCTGCCGGTGCTGGCCGCGGTGTCCACGGGGGTGAGCTGTCTGCTGGGCAGCCTGGTCGCGCTGGGGGTGTTCCTGTGGTTCCGCGAACGCCTGGCGGGCGTGCTGCCGCTGCCGGTCGCCGGGATCGCCACGCTGCTGGTGGTGCTGCCGCTGGTGGGCGCCGCCGGGTCGTTGGTGGCGCTGCGGCGACGGCGGCGGGCGGCGACCGTCTCCGGGCTGCCGTGGGGTGTGGCGCTGACCGCGGCCGGACTGGCCGTCGAGGTCTACGCCAGCCGCTGGACCCGCCCGGCCGCCGGTACCGCGCTGCCGCTGCCCGGCGGGCTCGGGGCGATCGCGCCCGCGGTACTGGTGGGTTGGGTGCTCACCGCCTCGGGTCTGGTGCTGGCCGGGCCGGGCCTGGTGCACTTCGGCGGTCGGCTGCTGGCGGCCTTCCGGCCCGGTGCGGTACGGCTGTTGGCGGGGCGCACGCTGCAAACGCAGGCGGCGCGGGTGGGACGTCCGCTGGGGGTGCTGTGTGCGGTGGCGTCGGCGGCGCTGGCGGCGACCGTGCTGCACTCGGCGCGGCCGTTGGGGCCGCTGACCGGTCTGGGTGCGGCGCTGGTGCTGGCGTGTACGACGGCCACGGCGTGTACGGCGGCCGCCGGTTCGGCGCAGGCCTGCGAGGTTCCGGAGGAACTGGCGGCCCCGTCCCGGGTGTTGCGCCTCGCGGCGCTGCTGCGGTTGCTGGTCGTACTCGCCGTGCTGGCACCGGTCACCTGGGCGGTCGGCCAACTGGCCGCCCTTCCCTTGGCGCGGTAGCGGCTGGGGTTCACGGTCGGCGCGGCACCGCGGACTCCGCCGTCGTGGTCGCTCGCCGCCGCTGCGCGCGTCCTTGAGGGCAAGCCCGCGAAGCCCGGGTGCGGCCCGGAAGTTCGGCCATTGCGTCCGCACGACTGTGCGCCGCGGCGGCGAGCGGTTCCGACGTCGGAGCCCGGCGGTGCCGAACCGGCGATGCCCCAGGCCGGGGGCACACGGCGCGGTGTCAGCTGAAGACCGGGTGGAAGGCGCCCGCCAGTACGCTCACCGTCACCGCCCCCGCGGCCAGGGCGGTGCTGACGGCGATGAACGCGGCGTCCGCCGCGGTGAAGTGCTGGCGGCGGGCGCTGGTGCGCGGCACACCGGAGTCGAAGCCGCGGGCGTCCATCGCGGACGCCAGACGGGTGCCGCGCCGGATGGCGCCGACCAGCAGGGTGAACGTCGCCGAGGCGAACAACCTCAGCCGGGCGACCGGATTGCGCCCGGGGTCCACGCCGCGGGCCCGCCGCGCCGCGTTGATCAGCTGCCACTCCTGTCCGAGCAGCGGCACCAGCCGCCATGCGGCGAGCGTGCCGATGGCGAACCGCGCGGAGACCCGGGCGTTCTGGATGAGCGCGTCGGCGAGGTCGGTGGGGTCGGTGGTGGCGAAGACCAGTACGCCGGGCAGTGCCACCGCCACGATCCGCAGACCGAGTGCGAGGGCGTCGGTGAGGATGTGCTCGCGGTCGGCGGCGAACAGGAAGAGGGTGACGACCGCGCCGAGCACACTGACCAGCAGCGGCCAGGCGCGCCGGGCCAGTACCGGGTAGCGGATGCCGAACAGCGGTACGACGGCGAGTTCCACGGCGAGCGCGATGCCCGGCGCGACCGGGTCGAGGCTGATGACCAAGGCGAGCGCGAAGACGGCCGCGGCGGCGAGCTTGGCGACCGGGTTGCGGCGGGCCAGTGGGGCCGCCGGGTCGGCGATGGGGGCGGTGCGGTTCATGCGGCGGCCAACGGCTGTGGTTCCAGGCGCAGTTCGCGCGCGTCCAGGGCGGTGAGGAAGTCGGCGTCGTGGGTGACGGCGACGATGCCGTGGCCCTCGTCGCGCAACTGGGCGAGCAGCGCGACGAGTTCGGCCCAGGTGCGCCGGTCCTGGCCGAAGGTGGGCTCGTCCAGGATGAGCAGGCGGGGTGCGGCGGCCAGTGCGGTGGCGACCGACAGTCGGCGCTGTTCGCCGCCGGACAGGGTGTGCGGGTTGGCTTCGGCGAGGGCGTCGAGGCGTAGCCGTTGCAGGAGTTCGTCGATGCCGTCCGGTCGGGCGGCGCCGAGGGCGAGTTCGTCGCGCACCTTGGCGGTGACGAACTGGTGCTCGGGGTTCTGGAAGACCGATCCGATCCGCCGGGCCAGTGCGGGGGCCCGCCACTTGTGCGGCGGGGTGGCGGCATCGGCTCCGGCGAGTTCGCCGGTGGCGGTGATCCGGCCGCCGCTGGGGGTGAGCAGTCCGCCGAGCAGTAGGGCGAGGGTGGACTTGCCCGCGCCGTTGGGTCCGAGGACGGCGAGCGCTTCGGCGGCCCGTACCGTGACCGGGCCCAGGTCGCGCAGGACCGGGCGGTAGCTGAGGGACTCGGCGCGCAGCAGGTCATCGCCGGGCGTCACCCGCGCGGGGTGGGCGAGCACGGGGTGGTCCGGTACCCACACGCCGTCGGCGGCGAGTTGGTCGCCGTGGCGGGCGAAGACCTGCTCGGGCGGGCCGTCGGCGCGAATGCCGCCGCCCGGTTCGAGGACGATGACGCGGTCGAGCTGCCCGGCGAGTTCGGCGATGCGGTGCTCGACGATGATCTGCGTGGTGTCCTCGATTCCGGCGAGCACCTGGCGTACCAGGGCGGCTCCGGCCGGGTCGAGGTTGGCGGTGGGCTCGTCGAGCAGCAGCAGTCCGGGGCGGGTGACGAGTGCTCCGGCGAGGGCGAGCCGCTGCTGTTCGCCGCCGGACAGCGCACCGGTGGACCGGTGAGGGCCGTAGGGGAAGCCGACGCGGCGCAGCGCGGCGTCGACCAGCGCCGGGATCCGTTCCGGCGGGGTGCCGCGGTTCTCCAGGCCGAAGGCGACGTCATCGCCCGCGCGTTCCATGACCAGTTGGGACTGCGGGTCCTGGAAGACGATCCCGGTACGGGGACGGGCCTCGCGCGGGTCGAGCCCGTCGATCTCGATGCTGCCCTCGCGCTCACCGGAGTCGGGGGGAAGCAGTCCGGCGAGGGCGGCGAGCAGGGTGGACTTGCCCGCGCCGGACGGGCCGAGCAGGGCCACCCGTTCGCCGTGCCGGATCTCCAGGTCGACGCCGCGCACCGCCCATCGGCGGCGTCCGGCGTGCCGGTGGCCGAAGCCGCGCAGCCGTACCGTGCTCATCGGTCCTCAGACGGCGGCGCGTTCGCGGCCGGACGGGAACGGATCCAGGGCGCCGGTCTGGGCGAGGGACTTGGTCAGCGCCAGGCTGCCCAGTCCCGCGATGGCGGCCGAGCTGATGGTGACCAGCACGGTGTAGCCGATCTGCCAGACCAGGGAGTCGGCCCCGTAGTACAGGGCGTTGTCCATCAGTGAGGCGGCGAGCCCGGCCAGCGCCCCGCCGGTCAGCGCGGTCGGCCAGCGCCACACCCGGTATCCGGTGAACGCGAAGCCGAACTCACCGGCCATGCCCTGCAGCACCCCGTACAGCAGGGTGACCAGGCCCCAGGGGGAGCCGAAGAAGGTGGCGACGGTGGCGGCGACCACCTCGCAGAAGATGCCCGCGCCGGGCTTGCGGATGACCAGCGGCCCGAGCACCGCGGGCACCAGCCACACACCGTAGATCAGTCCGCGGGCGGGCAGCGGTATGGCGCTGGCGACCCCGTCCCACAGCGAGTTCCACGCCCAGAACACCACGCCGAAGGCGGCGCCGAGGACGGCGGTGACCACGATGTCGACGGTGCGCCACCTGGTCGAGGGCAGACTGCTTGCGTTGGCCGAAGGCATGGCCGAACTCCCTTCGCCGGCATGACCCGGATCAGGTTCGAGGGTCTGCGGCCACCCGGCCGCACTCTCAGCGCTGGACGCGCTCCCCTGTCGGAAACGAACTCAGTTGCACATTTGTGCGAAGCTACGATATCAGTGCGCCGTCAGCGCTCTGCAGCGGCAAGCTGCCCGCACGCTCCGTCGATCTCCTGGCCGCGGGTGTCCCGCACGGTCACCGGCACGCCGTGCGCCTCCAGCGCGCGGACGAAGGCCCGCTCGTCCTCGGGGCGGGACGCGGTCCACTTGGAGCCGGGGGTGGGGTTGAGCGGGATCAGGTTGACGTGCACCCGGTGGCCCTTGAGCAGTCGGCCCAGCAGATCGGCCCGCCACGCCTGGTCGTTGATGTCCTTGATCAGCGCGTACTCGATGGAGACCCGGCGGCCGGAGACCTCGGCGTAGTGCCAGGCGGCGTCGAGCACCTCGCGGACCTTCCACCGGGTGTTGACCGGCACCAGGGTGTCGCGCAGCTCGTCGTCGGGGGCGTGCAGGGAGAGCGCGAGACGGCACTTGAGGCCCTCGTCGGCGAACCGCAGCATGGCCGGGACGAGCCCGACGGTGGAGACGGTGATGCCGCGCTGCGACAGTCCCAGGCCGTCCGGCTCCGGGTCGGTCAGGCGGCGGATGGCGCCGATGACCCGGTTGTAGTTGGCCAGCGGCTCGCCCATGCCCATGAAGACGATGTTCGACAGCCGCGCCGGGCCGCCGGGGATCTCGCCGTCGCGCAGCGAGCGCATTCCGGCGACGATCTGGTGCACGATCTCGGCGGTCGACAGGTTGCGGGTCAGGCCCGCCTGACCGGTGGCGCAGAACGGGCAGTTCATCCCGCACCCGGCCTGCGAGCTGATGCACATGGTGACCCGGTCCGGGTAGCGCATCAGCACGGACTCCACCAGCGTGCCGTCGAACAGCCGCCACAGCGTCTTGCGGGTGGTGTCGTCGTCGCACGATATGTGCCGGACCACCGACATCAGGTCGGGCAGCAGATCGGCGGCGAGCCTCTCGCGGGCCGCCGCCGGGATGTCGGTCCACTGCGCCGGATCGTCCGCGTAACGCGCGAAGTAGTGCTGCGAGAGCTGCTTGGCGCGAAACGGCTTCTCGCCGAGCCCGGCGACCGCCTCCCGGCGCTCGGCGGGGCTCAGGTCGGCAAGGTGCCGCGGGGGCTTCTTGGCCCCGCGCGGCGCTACGAAGGTGAGTTCTCCGGGTGCAGGCATGATTTGTCCAGTGTCGCAGATCGTCTTTCGCGACCTGCGCCACTGCGGTTTCGTTCTGGCTGTCACCGGTGGTTGGTGGTGGTCGCCGGGCCTCCTCGGACGGCCCACAGACGGCCAGCACCGAGCGGCGGACCAGGGAGAAAGCCCGATCCGGGCGCACCAGCGTGCCCGACGGGTCGGCACAGTACCTGCGACTCTCCCGGCTACGCTCGCGCGGGAGCGCCCCGCGGCGCGTGGCCGCGGGGCGCCTTGTGGGGTTAGTCGATCTTCTCCCCGTTGTGCGTGCCGCCCTTGCAGACGTTGTGCGCCAGATCGGGCGTTCCGCCGCCCTGCGTGCACTGAGAAGGGGTGACGTAGGACGGGCCACCCCGTGCGGTGGCGGCGGTGGCGGTGGCGGCGCCCGTGAGGCCGAGTCCGGCGAGGGCTGCCGCGGCGGTGACGGCGGCGAGGCTTCGTCGCATGCGCATTTGGTTTCCCCTTTCACGGATTGCCTCGATTGGGGCACTAGACAGCTTGATCCTCACCCATGTGGGTGGCACGTCATGTTGCGCCATTCGGGTGACAGTGCTGGCGGGTGCAGGGTCGGTGCCGCGACCCGTCGGACCCAAAGCTTCGGCTACGGCACCCATGCTCGACGTGATCGCGTCAGCACCGGCGGCACGGAGCGCCTCGGGCTTGTGGGGCTTGTTGGCGAAGCCGATCGCCTTCACCCCGGCGGCATGGGCGGCTTCGACATCCGTCACAGAATCGCCGATCAGCACGCAAGCCTGGGACGGCGAAGACCTCGGCTCCATGGTCCGCGACTCGATGAAGGCCACCAGCCCGCACATCGCGATCCTCGGGCACATCACCCCGGACGAGTTCCGGGCGAAGATGCAGGACTCAGAGATGGCGGGCGGCACGTACAACCGGTTCCTGCCGATCTTCTGCCACCGCAACCTGATCCTTCCGGAATCCCGCGGCGCGGATGCGCAGCTCATCGACAACCTTGCCCACGGCTGGCGCACGGTGCTCAACGACGCCGCGAAGGTCGACCAGGTCCAACTCAGCTCGTGATGCTCGGGCGTTGTACCGCGATGAGATCTACCCGAGTTGACCGACGACGCCCACCAAGGCGCGATCGCGGCCGTCAGCGAATACCTGGGCCACACCGACCCCGCCCTGACGCTGCGGGTGTACGCGCACCTGATGCCCAACCGCCGAGAACGCGCCCGACGCGCTGTGGACGCGGTCTTGGCCGTGGCTCACTGAGCCTGCGATGTGTTCCCCTCGCTGACGGCCTCCGGCGCGCCCCCGGTCCCAGCCTCGTTGGCCCGACGGCGCGCCATTACTACCTGCGTGTAGTCGGTGGGCGGTGGCAGCGGGTCTTCTCGGAGAAAGGCTCCGAGACAGCTCAGCCCCTCGTACGGGACGCTGACAGCGCCCTGCCGACGATCCAGGTACGAGCCTTCGCCGCCCTGGAAGGTCAACGCGCTCGCCATCGCGATGTCTCCGACGCGCTCCGCCAACGCGCGGTCCGGAAGCCGAGGGAGTGCGAGGAGTATCCGCTGGTGATGTTCGTTCGCCATCAAGCGAAACGGTCTCATGACCTCTAGCGGGGCCCCCTCAGCCGGGTAGGTCCAGGCGAGTTCGTGAAGGGCGACGAACTCATGGGAGATTGCCTCGACGGTTTCCCTGGCGAGCTTTTCCCGCTGCTCCCGGCGAGCTTCAGCCCTCTGATAGCGCTGGGTTGCCAGCGTGGTGGCGATCGATCCCCCCGCGCCCACCAGCGCGCCGACGAGACCCGCCACGGCACCTACCCACACCCCTGAGTCCACGGGAGCATCCTGGCCCAGCCGCCCCTCCTCCCGCCCCTGAAATCGACGAACTGGCGCTCGCGACGACGGAGCCGTCAGCCCGCCCCGACGAAGACCACCAGAAGCAGCCAGACCACCGGGGCGGTGGGCAGCAGCGAGTCGAGCCGGTCCATGATGCCGCCGTGGCCCGGCAGCAGCGTGCCCATGTCCTTGATGCCCAGGTCCCGCTTGATCATGGACTCGCCGAGGTCGCCGAGCGTGGCGCTGGCCGCGACCGCAAGCCCCAGCAGCAGGCCCTGCCACCACTGGCCGCCGTCGATGAGGAACCGCATCGACAGCGCGCCCGCGGCCATCGCGAAGGTGACCGCGCCGACCAGGCCCTCACGGGTCTTGCCGGGGCTGATCCGGGGCGCCAGCTTGTGCCTGCCGAACCGCCAGCCGACCGCGTAGGCGCCGGTGTCGCTGACCACGGTGAGCAACAGGAAGACGAACACCCGCCACGGCCCGTCGTGCGCGGCCAGCATCATCACCACGAACGTGGCGAGGAACGGCACGTAGAACGCGGCGAACAGGCCCGCGGTGACATCCCGTAGGTAGTTCTCCGGTGGCTGGGTCATCCGCCACACCAGGACCGCCAGCGCGGTCAGCGCCATCGCCACCCAGGCGCCCTCGGCGTCGCGTACGTAACCGGCGATCACCATCGCTGTGCCGCCGACCGCCAACGGCACCAGCGGCACCCGGATGCCCTTGCGCTCGGAGAGCCGACTGGTCAGCTCCCACAGGCCCACGACCACCGCGAGCACCACCACGCCGACGAAGACCGCCTTCACCACGAACAGCGCGACGATGATGACGGCGCCGAGCCCGACGCCGACCCCTATCGCGGCGGGCAGGTTACGGCCCGCCTTCTTCTTCGTCCGGTTGGCGCGGCGCCCGCCCGGCACCGCCGAAGCACCGGACGCCCCGGCTCCGGAGTGCGGCGCCGCGGACGCGTGACGCTCCGACGGCACGGGGGACTCGTCCCGGAACTGCGGGCCGCCACTGGCGTCCGGTACTGGTGGCATGGGTCGAGTCTGCGCCGCCTCCCCGCCGTCGTAGCCAGGACCCGCCGAAAAATGCGCCTGCTCGGGGGCCCTCCAGTAACCGGCGCCCGGCGAGGACCCCCGTGAAGAGTCGTTCATCAGACCTCTAGCAGCTCTGCTTCCTTGTGCTTGAGCAGCTCGTCGACCTGCGCCACGTACTTGGCGGTGGTGTCGTCAAGCTCCTTCTCGGCACGCCGCACCTCGTCCTCGCCGGTCTCCTTGTCCTTGACGAGCTTGTCGAGGGCGTCCTTGGCCTTGCGCCGGACGCTGCGGATCGAGACCTTCGCGTCCTCGCCCTTGGTCCTGGCGACCTTGATGTAGTCCCGGCGGCGCTCCTCGGTCAGCTCCGGGAACGTCACTCGGATGATGTTGCCGTCGTTCGACGGGTTGACGCCCAGGTCGGAGTCGCGGATCGCCTGCTCGATGTTGCGCAGCGCGCTCTTGTCGAACGGAGTCACCACGGCCATCCGCGGCTCGGGCACCGAGAAGGACGCCAACTGGTTGATGGGCGTCAAGGCGCCGTAGTAGTCCGCCACGATCTTGTTGAACATCGCCGGGTGCGCACGCCCGGTGCGGATCGCGGCGAAGTCCTCCTTGGCGACCACGACGGCCTTTTCCATCTTCTCCTCGGCTTCGAGGAGGATCTCTTCGATCACCATGTGCTCCTGGTCCTCATCATGAGCAGAGTCTCGCCCCTGCGTGCGCGCGTCTTCCCTGCACGGTGTCGAACCGGCAGCGTGTTGTCCATCCCCGTACCGGACTGTTCGGTCCGTTACGGGGTTGCCGTACCCCTGGTCGTGGGGTCGTGCTCAGTCCCGGGTGCCGTGCTCGCTCACCAGCGTGCCGATCTTCTCACCCTTCACGGCACGGGCGATGTTCCCCTCAGTGAGGAGTTCGAAGACCAGGATGGGCAGCTTGTTGTCCCGGCACAGCGTGATCGCGGTGGCGTCGGCCACCTTCAGGTCACGGGCCAGGACCTCGTCGTACTCCAGGGCGTCGAACTTCACCGCGTCCGGGTTGACCTTCGGGTCGGAGTCGTAGACGCCGTCCACCCCGTTCTTGCCCATCAGGATCTCCTCGGCGTGGATCTCCAGGGCCCGCTGCGCGGCGGTGGTGTCGGTGGAGAAGTACGGCATGCCCATGCCCGCGCCGAAGATGACCACCCGGCCCTTCTCCAAGTGCCGCACGGCCCGCAGCGGAATGTACGGCTCGGCGACCTGGCCCATGGTGATGGCGGTCTGCACCCGGGTGTCGATGCCCTCCTTCTCCAGGAAGTCCTGGAGCGCCAGGCAGTTCATGACGATGCCGAGCATGCCCATGTAGTCCGAGCGCGCCCGGTCCATGCCGCGCTGCTGGAGCTCGGCGCCACGGAAGAAGTTGCCACCGCCGATCACGACGGCGATCTGCGTGCCGCCGCGAACCACCGCCGCGATCTCCCGCGCGATCTTGTGCACGACATCGGGGTCCACGCCGAGGCTGCCGCCACCGAACGCCTCGCCGGAAAGCTTCAGCAGGAACCGGCGCGGCTTGCTGCCGCTGTTGTCAGTGCCTTCGGCGTTATTGGCCGTCGAATCGCCGGTGCGGTCGTCCTGATCCATGGAGTTCTCCTCGTGCACGTACGAAGGAGGCCATTGCCGTGGGTCTCGTTGAGTTCCCATGACGGCAATGGCCTCCTCGTCACAACTGCGGCCGGCCGGCCAGCGGCCGACCGCGATCGACCCCTGCGGGGTCGCGGGTCTTACGCTTGCGCGACTCAGACGCCGACGCGGATGCGCGCGAAGCGCTTCAGCGTGACGCCGGCCTCGTCCAGCACCTTCTGCACGGACTTCTTGTTGTCCTTGGCGAAGGGCTGGTCCACCAGCACGTTCTCCTTGTAGAAGCCCGTCACCCGACCGTCGACGATCTTCGACAGGGCAGCCTCCGGCTTGCCCTCCTCACGCGCGGTGGCCTCGGCGACGCGGCGCTCGTTCTCCACGACCTCGGCCGGGACCTCCTCACGGGTGAGGAACTTCGGCGAGAACGCGGCGATGTGCTGCGCGACGTCCTTGGCGACCTCGGCGTTCGCCTTGTCCAGCTCGACCAGCACACCGACCTGCGGCGGCAGGTCGGGCATGGTGCGGTGCATGTACGCGGCGACGAAACCGTCGGTGAACTGCGCGAAGCGGTCCAGGACGATCTTCTCGCCGAGGTTGGCGTTGGCCTCGTCGACGTAAGCCTGGACGGTCTTGCCGGCCTCGATCTCGGAGGCGAGCAGCGCCTCGAGGTCGGCCGGGGAGGTCTTGGCGACGTGCGCGGCCAGCGCGTCGGCGACGGCGAGGAACTTCTCGCCCTTCGCCACGAAGTCCGTCTCGCACTTCAGCTCGAGCAGCACACCGGAGGCGTTGTCGTCGGCGATGAGCGAGACCACGGCACCGTTCTCGGCGCTACGGCTCTCGCGCTTGGCGACGCCCTTCTGGCCCTTGACGCGCAGGATCTCGACGGCCTTCTCGACGTTGCCCTCGGCCTCGTCCAGCGCCTTCTTGCAGTCCATCATGCCGGCGCCGGTGAGCTCACGGAGCTTCTTGACGTCGGCGGCGGTGTAGTTCGCCATGGTCCCTGGAATCTCTTCTCGGAAAGTCGGGGGTCTACCACCGGTGGCCCGTGCCGGTCAGCGGTTCCACCGGTGAACGGCGGGGGTCGGTCCTCGTAAGGAAGGTCCCGTCCCCCGCCGCGTTCAGCCGTGTGAGCCGGTGGCTACGGCTCAGGCCTGCTCGCCCTCGGCGGGCTTCTCGGCCTCGGCGGCCGGAGCCTTCTCCTCGGCGGCCGCGGTCTCCTCGGCGACCGGGGCCTTCTCCTCGGCGGCCTGCGCCTTCTCGCCCTCCAGCAGCTCGCGCTCCCACTCGGCCAGCGGCTCGGCCGGGGCGGCCTTGTCACCGGTGGCGGCACCGGAGCGGGCGATCAGGCCCTCGGCCACGGCGTCGGCGATCACGCGGGTGAGCAGGGTGACGGAGCGGATCGCGTCGTCGTTGCCCGGGATCTTGTAGTCGACCTCGTCCGGGTCGCAGTTGGTGTCGAGGATCGCGACGACCGGGATGCGCAGCTTGCGCGCCTCACCGACGGCGATGTGCTCCTTCTTGGTGTCCACGATCCAGACGGCGCTCGGCACCTTCTGCATGTCGCGGATACCGCCGAGGGTCTTCTCCAGCTTGTTCTTCTCGCGCTCGAGGACCAGGAGCTCCTTCTTGGTGAGGCCGGAGGCGGCCACATCCGTGAAGTCGATCTCCTCGAGCTCCTTCAGACGCTGCAGGCGCTTGTAGACCGTCGAGAAGTTGGTGAGCATGCCGCCCAGCCAGCGCTGGTTGACGTACGGCATGCCGACGCGGGTCGCCTGCTCGGCGATGGCCTCCTGGGCCTGCTTCTTCGTACCGACGAAGAGGATGGAACCGCCGTGCGCGACGGTCTCCTTGACGAACTCGTAGGCGCGGTCGATGTACGACAGCGACTGGAGAAGGTCGATGATGTAGATGCCGTTGCGCTCGGTGAAGATGAAGCGCTTCATCTTCGGGTTCCAGCGGCGGGTCTGGTGCCCGAAGTGGACGCCGCTCTCCAGCAGCTCCCGCATCGTGACGACGGCCATTGCCGTGCTCCTTGGGTACTCGGTTCCGTGGCCGCCGGGCGGCTGCCACGCCTGACGCCCCGACGCGCCATGCCGCGGGAGCCTTGCGCTGGCGCGAGTCTTCCGAGGACCGAGGGACGCGGCCACCGTGCTGCCCATGACGTTCATGACGTGGACTGACGCGACGGCGGCGGGGCGTGCGAAGTCGACCCGGGGGCCCGGGTCGCCAGGGAAAGTGTACGGGACCGGCGAGGCGCCGGGCGACACGGCGGTTTCCGGCGGATTTCGGTTTTAGGGAGGGTGCGAGGCGATTTCACCCGCATGAGTGGCCCAGTTGTCCACACTCTCCGAGTTGTCCACAGCTTCCGCCCAAGATCATCCCGCTCCAGGCGAGTGCGGCGACAGTAACGCCATGCAGACGAGAACGCAGCGGCACCAGCCGCGGAAGACGGCCGCGGGCTCCCGAGGGTTGGGGACGCGCACGGCGGGGGACGCCAGAGGGTTGGGGTGGGCCCGGGCGGCGGTCACGGCGGTGGCGGCCTTACTGCTCGCGGTGCTCCCGGCGGGCCGAGCCACCGGCGCACCCGACCCGGACGGCCAGCGAGCATGGCCGGTCACCGGCCCCGGCGGCCGAGAACCACCCAGGGTGGTACGCGGCTTCGAACCGCCACCACTCCCCTGGTCCCCCGGCCACCGAGGCGCCGACCTCGCCGCCGCCCCGGGCGCCCAGGTACGAGCCGCAGCGCCAGGCCGCATCACCTTCGCCGGCACGGTGGCGGGCCAGGGCGTGGTCACGGTCGAACTCACCGGCACCGGAACACCGCCGCTGCGCACCACCTACGAGCCCGTCCGGGCAACTCTCCCGACCGGCACGCAGGTGGCCGCCGGGCAACCCGTCGGCGTCCTGCTGTCCGGCCCCTTCCACTGCCCCGCGGGCTGTCTCCACTGGGGGCTGCTACGAGGTGACGTCTATCTGGACCCGCTGACCCTGATCCCGGCCTCCCTTCGACGGCACGGACCCTCGCGGTTGCTGCCGCTGGTCGGGGTCGAGGCAAGTGCAGGGTCGGAGCGGAGGGACGCCGGGTCGGCTGCGGTGGGGGTTGACGCAGGCGCGGGGTCGGATGGGGTGGCCGCCGGGTCGGCTGCGGTGGGGGTTGTGTTGAGCGGTGTCGCCGTGCCGGGAGCGGGGACGGGTGCGGCCGGGGGTTTGGGGGTGGCGGTGGCGGTGCTTCCACTGGTGTGGGCGGTTGCCTCGGGGCGGCGGTGGAGGCACAGCGCGGGGACGCGCGACTGAGGGACGGCGGATGCTGTCCGCCGCCCCTCGGAGGGGGGAGCTGGCT
>NZ_JARJBC010000039.1:0-43025 GCF_029269905.1 Streptomyces silvisoli
AGGCACTGCTGGCCCTCGCCCGCCGACGCCTCAACGTTCTGTGGGCGATGATCCGTGACGGCCAGTGCTACCAAGGTTCACCTCCCGTCACGACTGCGGCTTGACATCACGATTGGGAAGTCCCTTGGGGTCGGGCTGGTTTTCCGACTTATTTCGCGGCGTGATTTAACTCGTGAACTGATGAGGCGTCAAGGGATGTGGCCTTCTTCAAGAACTGAAGACCTGAGGGCGTGCCCGGGACGCGGAACTCGGGGAGGACTGGTGGGCGCCTCACCGTGCGGGCGGGCGATGTCGTCGCTGTGGCCCGTCTCGGCCCAGGAGTTGCACGCACTCCTGGAGGCCGCAGGGCGAGGGGTCGGGCTGACCACCGTCTATCGCGCGCTGCGGGCGTTGGCGGCGACCGTTCGTGTCGACGTCGTGCGCGACGACGCGGGCGAGCGGCTCTACCGGCGGCGCGTCGCGGAGGGTCATCGCCATTGATGTGCCGCTGCTGTGGGCGTAGTCAGCCGGTGGCCGCCGAGGTGGTGGAGGAGTGGGCCGAACAGGTCGGGAAGCACGCGGGGTTCGCCGCGGTCCAGTACACGGTCGAGCTCACCGGGATCTGCGCCCTCTGCGTGCCCAACGCCGACGAAGGAGAACCACCTGGGACAACCGTCCGGGCGGGAAAGCCGAATCGTGCCGAGAGTGCGTCGGCATATCCAGAAGCAGTCGCGCAGCCGCAGGTCCGGGATAAGTAAATGTGGGCGGCAAGGGAATGTTGGACCAACAGCCTGGTGGCCGTTTGATGGCCGGTTGTGGTCGCCGTCCTCCGCTGAAATCGTTAACACCACTGTCACGAAGAATCAACATGCGCGGGATGGGGAACCGCGCGTGTCATGGCTGTGTGCGCGGGGTGGCGCCCATGCGTAATCGTGTGGAATCCGCCCGACTCTGGCCTTGTGCCGCCCTGTCCGCTCAGTATCATCCGCCGCTCGTTCGGGCGTACTTGATTCCCGCTCGCGGGCTAGGGTCTCCGGCTTCTGGTGTGGGTTGCGTAGGTTGACTCCTCGCATTGATGTCGCTACCTTCGGCACTTGCCTCAATTCGAACGCCCATCCGGGGTCTGGATCCCGTATGGCCATTCGCGCATGTCCTAGTTGCTTCCTTTGCGCCGCTAATCCCCCCAATGCGTCATCAAATCCCCCTCCGGAGAGCACATGACGTCCGCTGCGCGCTTAGCCGACATTGTCATAGGCATCAGTCCCTTTGGTGAACCGGACGCCAGACTCACCTCGGCGGTCAGCCGCGCCGGTGGACTCGGAGTGCTCGATCTCGGTACGGGACGCCGCCGGGCGCGTGAGGCGCTCGCTGACACCAAGCGCTGGGCGGCCGGTGCCCGGTTCGGTGTCCGGGTGGCCACCGCCTGCCAACTCGCGCCCGAAGACCTGAGCGCTGACGAGGGGGCAGGACCGGACACCGTGGTGCTCGGGGTGGACGCGCCCTGGCAGACAAGTGAAGTCGCGGACCGCTACCGGGTGTTGGCTGAGGTGACCGACCTTGACCAGGCCCTGGACGCTGTCCGCTCCGGGGCACACGGCCTGATCGCCCGGGGCAGCGAGAGCGGTGGCCGGGTCGGCGAGCTCAGCACGTTCGTGCTGCTTCAACTCCTGCTCGCCGAACCGGCGGTGGCCATCCCCGTGTGGGCCTGCGGCGGGATCGGGCCGCGCACCGCGGCCGGGGCGGTACTCGGTGGGGCGGCCGGGGTCGTGCTGGACACCCAACTGGCGCTGCTCGCCGAATCCGGCCTGCCGCAGGAGGCGACGGCCGCGATCCGCTCCATGGACGGTTCGGAGACCGTTGTCATCGACGGTCACCGGGTGCTGCGCCACCGCCCCGGCACCGTGGGCGGTACCGGGGCGGCCACCCGCGTCGCCTCGCGGCTCGGCGTACACGACCTGCGTACCCAACTGCTCCCCGTGGGACAGGACGGCTTCCTCGCGAGCCGGTTCGCCGAGCGTTGGCACGACACCGCCACGGCCGTTCGAGCCGTGACGGAGGCCATCCGGGAGGCCGTGCGGGATGGGACGGCAGCGGCGGTGCTGCGCCTCGGGGCACCGATGAGCGGCACACTCGGTACCCGACTGCCGTTGGCGCAGGGACCGATGACCAGGGTCAGCGACCAGGCGGGATTCGCCCGCGCCGTCGCCGACAAGGGCGCTCTGCCCTTCATCGCGCTCGCCCTCGCGGGGCGGGACCGGGCGCGCGAGGTGCTGGCAGAGGCCAAGTCCGCACTGGCGGGACGGCCATGGGGCGTCGGCCTCCTCGGGTTCGCGCCGCCCGAGCTCCGGCGTGAACAGCTGGAAGCCGTACGCGAACAGCGCCCGAGCCATGTGATCATCGCGGGTGGGCGGCCTGCCCAGGCCGAGGCGTTGGAGCGGGCCGGGATCACCGCCTTTCTGCACGTCCCCTCCCCGGGGCTGCTCCGCCAGTTCCTTGCGGCCGGTGCCCGCCGGTTCGTCCTCGAAGGGTCCGAATGCGGCGGCCATGTCGGGCCACTTGGCAGCTTTCCGCTCTGGGAGGCCCAACTGGCGGTCATCGAGGACTACTTGGACGGCGCCGACGGGACGGCGGACCGGGTCGAGGTTCTCTTCGCTGGTGGAATCCACGACGAACGTTCGGCCGCCATGGTGGCGGGGCTCAGCGCCCCGCTCGTCCGACGCGGCGGGGCCGTCGGCCTGCTGATGGGTACCGCGTACCTCTTCACCGAGGAGGCAGTGGGGCGAGGCGCCGTCCAGCCGCTCTTCCAACGCCAGGTGGTGGCCGCGCGGCGCACCGTGCTGCTGGAGACCGCTCCGGGCCACGCCACCCGATGCGTGGCCAGCCCGTTCGCCGATGGCTACCGTGCCATCAAGGATCGGCTGAGGGCGCGGGGTGTCCCCGACCGGCAGATGTGGGAGGAGTTGGAGCGGCTCAACGTCGGCCGACTGCGGATCGCCAGCAAGGGGCTCGAACGGGACACGGGCGGTGAACTGCTGCCGGTCACCGAGGAACGCCAGCTCCGTGAGGGCATGTTCATGGCCGGGCAGGTCGCGGTCCTGCGCTCGGCCACCACCACGATCGGCGCGCTGCACCACTCGGTCTCCCACGGCGCCGCCGAGTTTCTGACCGAACGTACGGCCTTGCTCCAACAGCGCCTTGGCGTCGGGCAGGGTGAGCGGTGCGCCGAACCGGAGGCGCCCGCGCCGTTGGACGTGGCGGTGATCGGCATGGCCTGCATGTTCCCGCAGGCGCCCGATCTGACCACGTTCTGGGCGAACGTGGTGGGCGGCGTCGACGCCGTCACCGAGGTGCCGGGCGAGCGGTGGGACCCCTCGATCCACTACGCGCCGACCGAGGGCGGCGACATCGGGGGCAGCGGCGTCACCGCCTCCAAGTGGGGCGGATTCCTGCCGGAGATCCCGTTCGACCCCCTGCGATACGGCATTCCGCCGACCTCGCTCGGCAGTATCGAACCGGTACAGATGCTCGCCCTTGAGGCCGCCCGCCGTGCCCTGGACGACGCCGGATACGGCGAGCGGGGCCGGGCGTTCGACCGGTCCCGTACCGCCGTCGTCTTCGGCGCCGAGGCCGGCAGCGATCTGTCCAACGCCCACACGCTGCGCGCCGTACTGCCGTCCTACCTCGGCGCGGTACCGGAAGGACTGGCGGAGCAACTGCCCGAACTCACCGAGGACTCCTTCCCCGGCATGCTCGCCAACGTGATCTCGGGGCGGATCGCCAACCGGCTCGACCTCGGCGGCGCCAACTACACGGTGGACGCGGCCTGTGCGTCGTCGCTGGCCGCCGTGGACGTCGCCTGCAAGGAACTGGTCGGCGGCACCAGCGACATCGTGCTGTGCGGGGGCGCCGACCTGCACAACGGCATCAACGACTATGTGCTGTTCTCCTCGGTGCACGCGCTCTCGCCAACCGGGCGCTCGCGCGCCTTCGACAGCTCGGCCGACGGCATAGCGCTCGGCGAGGGCGTTGCCTGCGTCGTGCTGAAGCGGCTGGCCGACGCCCAGCGGGACGGCGACCGGGTCTACGGCGTGATCAAGGGGGTGGGCAGCTCCAGCGACGGGCGGTCGCTCGGGCTGACCGCACCGCGCCCCGAAGGCCAACGGGCCGCGCTGGAACGCGCCTACCGCAACGCCCGGATCTCGCCCGCCGATGTCGGTCTGATCGAGGCGCACGGAACCGGAACGGTCGTCGGCGACCGCACCGAACTGGCCATCCTCAGCGAGGTGTTCCTCAGCGCCGGTGCCACCCCGGGACGCTGTGCGCTCGGCTCCGTCAAGTCGCAGATCGGGCACACCAAATGCGCCGCCGGACTGGCCGGGCTCATCAAGACCGTCCTGGCGCTGCACACCGGGGTCAAGCCGCCGACCCTGCACATCACGCGGCCGAACGACGCATGGCAGCCGGAGCGCAGCCCCTTCGCCTTCCACACCCAGGCACGGCCCTGGGCGGCGCCGGCCGCCGAACGGCTCGCGGGACTCAGCGCGTTCGGGTTCGGCGGCACCAACTTCCATGTGGTGCTGGCGGCTCACGGCAACGGGGCACCACCGGCTCACGGGCTCGACGCCTGGCCCGCCGAACTGTTCGTCTTTCGGGGTGCGGACCGCGCCGCCGCGCTGCGCGAGGTCGAGGAGGCGCTGGCACTGGCCGCGAGCAATGACAGCTTCGGACGGCCATGGCGGCTGCGCGATCTCGCGCTGGCGGTCGCGCGGCGCTCCGACACCAGCCACGAACCGGTTCGGGTGGCCGTGGTGGCCGAGGACCTGGACAATCTGGCCGAACAGCTGCGACGAGTGCTCGCGGGCGAACGCGACCCCGCGTCCCGGATCCACGTCGCTGGCAAAGCGTCAGAAATCGCGGCGTTCTCTCCGACACCGAACCCAGGAAAGGTCGCCTTTCTCTTCCCGGGCCAGGGCAGCCAACGGCCCGGCATGTTCGCGGACATATTCGTCGCCTTTCCGGAACTGCACCGCTATCTCGAACTCGGCCGGGCCCACACGGACGTTCTCCACCCGCCGACCGCCTTCGACGAGGCCCAGCGGGCGCAACAGCGGCGGCGGATCGCGGACACCCGGGTGGCACAGCCGGTTCTCGGCATAGCGGGCCTGTCGGCGCACTCCCTGCTGACGGTCGCCGGCATCCGACCGGACATGCTCGCCGGGCACAGCTACGGGGAACTCGTCGCCCTCTGCGCGGCGGGCGCCCTTGATCCGCGCACCCTGCTGGAGTTGAGCGCCGAGCGCGCGACCGCGATCCTCGACGCGGCCGGCGACCAGCCGGGCGCCATGGCCGCGGTAGCGGTGGGTCCCGACGAAGCCGAGCGGATCCTGAGCCAAGGGGGGCTGGCCGGAAAGGCCGTCGTCGCCAACCACAACGCACCGCGCCAGACGGTGCTCTCCGGACGCGCGGACGTGGTGGACGAGGTGATGCGGCTGTTCCGGGAGGCCGGGCACGGAGTCCGGCGGCTTCCGGTGGCCTGCGCCTTTCACAGTCCGCTGCTCGCCGGTGCGGGGGAGCGGTTCGCCCGGGCGCTGGCGAGGCGCCGGGTGCGGGCACCCGAGCTGCCCGTCTGGTCCAACCGCACCGCCGCCGTACATGCCGCGGACCCGGAGGCGGTGCGGTCGGAACTGGCTGCCCAGATCGAAGCGCCGGTCCGGTTCGCGGCGCAGATCGACGCCATGTACGAAGCGGGCGCCAGGGTGTTCGTCGAGGCGGGTCCCGGCTCGGTGCTCACCCGGCTGGTCGGCTCCATCCTGGGGGACCGACCGCACCACGCGATCGCCTTCGAGGGCAGCGGCGCCGGTGGCACCAACGGCCTGCGCGCCTTCCTCGACACGCTCGCCCAACTCGCCGTAGTCGGGCTGCCGGTGCGCACCGGCTGGATGTTCCGGGGCCGCGACGCCATGGCGGCCGACCGCAACGCGCCACCGAAACGGCCCGGATGGACGGTGGACGGCCACCTGGTGCGTACGGCGGACGGTGAACTGCTGCCCGGTGCGCTGGCGCCCGCCAGACGGACCCGGGAGGTGGTGATCAGCGGCACCGGCAGGTCGGAGGGCGAGCGGGCGGAACGCGACGCGCTGGTCCGTGAGTTCCTGCGCGGCAGCCGGGAGATGGTGGCGGCCCAGCGCGATGTGCTGCTGGCCCATCTCGGCACCGAACCCGGCGTACGTCGGACTGCCCCGGCCGCCCCCGCCGTCGTCGAGCCGCCGCCGACCGCGTCGGCGGTCGCCCCCGCCGATGCACCACACCCCGAAGCAGCACCGACTCCCGCCGCGCTCACCGCCGCCGACGTCTCGCGGGTGGTGTCGCAGATCATCAGCGAGCGCACCGGCTACCCCCTCGACATGATCGAGCCCGACCTCGACCTGGAAGCAGACCTGAGCATCGACTCGATCAAGCGCGCCGAGATCGCGGGCGAACTCGCCAGGCGTTTGGGGATGCGCGGTGATGGCGCGGCGGCGCTCGGCGACGAGGAACTGGAAGAACTCGCCAAGGCCCGCACCACCGCGGCCGTCACCGCCTGGCTTTCCGGGCGGCTGACACCCGACGATGGCAACGCCACCCCGACTTCCCCCGAATACCAACTGCCGCCCACGGCAGAGTGGTTGGACGACGAGGTGCTGCGGCGGACCGCGTCCGTGGTCGGCGAAGCGCCCAAGCGGCTTGTGCTGCGCGCCGTGCCGCTCGGCGAGCCGGACAACGCCACCGACCCCACCGTCCTGCTGACCGGCAAACGCTTCGTGCTGCTGGGCGACGGTCGTGGCGCCGCCGAGAGCGTCTCGGCCCGGCTCATGACACACGGCGCCGAAGCCATCACCGTTGACGCCGACCACCTGCTCACCGCTCAGGACGGTGAGGTGGACGGGGTGATCCTGCTGCAGCCCCTCGCCGACTCCGCCAGGCCAGTGCTGCCGGGGGCGTTCCCGGTGCTCCAGGCCGCCCTGCGGCGCTCACCGCGCTGGATGCTCGCGGTGCGCAGCGGCGATCCGCTCGACCTGCGCGCTGCCGGGCTGCAGGGCTTCTTCCGCACGGTGGCGAAGGAGTACCCGGGGATCGTGGCACGCGTCATCGCCGTGCCCGGCGCGTCAGCTCCCGGAACCGGTGGGGACGCGCCGGTGTCCGTAGCCGACGCTTTGCTCGGCGAGTTGCTCGCCCCGGACCTGGCGCCGGTGGTGCTACGGACCGCCGCTGGCAGGCACGCGCTGGAGCTGGTGGAGACCCCGCTCGGCAGCCTGGCCACCTCGGGCGCGGGGCCCGCCGGTGCCGGGGCGGCGGAGGCCGCCGCCATCGGCCTCGACCGCGACAGCGTGGTCGTACTGGTCGGTGGGGCGCGGGGCATCACCGCACGGTTCGCCGCCACGCTCGCGTCCGCCGCGCGGTGCCGGATCGAACTGCTCGGCCGGACGCCCGAGCCCGGCGGGCCCGAGGCCCCGGCCACCGCCGATGCCCGCGACCCGGTGTCCCTGCGCGCGGCGCTCGCCGCCGAGGGCCACCGGACACCGGCCGAGATCCAGCGGGAAACCTCCCGGATCCTGGCCCAACGCGAAGTCGCCAGCACCCTGGCCGAGTTGAGGAGCCTCGGCAGCCAGGTGCGGTACCGTTCCGTGGACTTCCGGGAGACCGACGCCGTACTCCAGGCCGTCAAGGAGATCCACGCCGAGCACGGTCGACTGGACGCTGCCGTGTACGGCGCCGGCGTCATCGAGGACCGGCTGATCGAGCAGAAGACCGACGATTCCTTCAAACGGGTCTTCGGTACGAAGGTCGACGGGGCGAGCGCCCTGCTGGACGCGCTGGAGGAACTCCCGGCCGGCCCCGCCCTCGTGGTGCTGTTCGGCAGCATCTCCGCGGTACTCGGCAATCCCGGGCAGGCGGACTACGCCGCGGCCAACGACGCGCTGGAGACGCTCGGCCTGCGCTGGGCGGCTCGCACGGGCCGCCGGGCGCTGACCGTGCACTGGGGGCCCTGGGCGCCGACCGGGACACACACGGGCATGGTGAGCCTCGAACTCGCGCGCGACTACGCGCGGCGCGGCGTCTCACTCATCGACCCGGAGGAAGGCACGCTCGCGTTGCTGCGCGAACTCGCCTGGCAGGGCGAGCCGACCGGTTCCGTCGTCGTCACCGCCTCGGAATGGTGACCGTGGTCCACGACGACGGCGCCCACCGCGCGCAGGTCGGCGGGACGCACCCGGTCGCGATCGTGGGGATGGCCGTGTTGCTGCCGGGCGCGCCGGACCTGGACACCTACTGGCGCAATCTGGTGCACGGCGCCGACGCGATCACCGACGTGCCACCTGGCCGCTGGGACACCGACTTCTACCACCCGGACGGCGCGGGCGGCCCGACCGCGCCGGACCGTGTGTACTGCCGACGGGGCGGATTCGTCGACGAGTTCGCCGAGGTGGAGGTCACCCGGTTCGGGATCATGCCCGCGTCGGTGCCGGGCGCCGAGCCCGACCAACTGCTGGCCCTGAAGGTGGCGGCCGCGGCCATCGCGGACGCGGGCGGCGAGGACCGGCTGCCGGACCGGCAGCGGGTGGGCGTGGTGCTGGGCCGTGGCGGGTACCTCACCCCCGGTCTCGTCCGGCTCGACCAGCGGGTACGCACCGCCCGCCAACTCGTCCGCACCCTCGGCGAGTTGTTGCCCGGCCTCGGCATGGACCAGTTGGAGCGGGTCCACGCGGCCTTCATCGAGCGCCTCGGGCCCGACCGCCCCGAGGCCGCCATCGGACTGGTGCCCAACCTCGCCGCCTCACGCGTGGCGCACCGACTCGACCTGCGCGGGCCCGCCTACACCGTTGACGCGGCGTGTGCGTCATCGCTGGTGGCGGTCGACCAGGCAGTCGGGGAACTGGCCTCGGGCCGCTGCGACGTGATGCTCGCCGGTGGTGTGCACCACTGCCACGACATCACGTTGTGGAGCGTCTTCTCCCAACTCGGTGCGCTCTCCCCGAGTCAGCGCATCCGGCCCTTCCACCGAGCGGCCGACGGCATTCTGATCGGGGAGGGCACCGGAGTCGTGGTACTCAAACGCGTGGCCGACGCGCAGCGGGCGGGGGACCGTGTCTACGCGGTCATCCGGGGCACCGGGGTCGCCAGCGACGGACGCGCCGCGGGCCCGGTCAACCCGGACCCGGCGGGCCAGGCGCGCGCCGTACGGCAGGCGTGGCGAACGGCTGGCCTGGACCCCAGGGAACCGCACGCGATCGGGCTGTTGGAGGCACACGGCACCGCCACACCCGCCGGAGACGCGGCCGAACTCGCCACGCTGGCCGACGTGTTCGGCCCCCACGGTCCTGGCGGAGCCGACACCCGCGCCGTCATCGGTTCGGTGAAGTCGATGATCGGCCATACCATGCCCACCGCCGGCGTGGCCGCCCTGATCAAGGCGGCCCTCGCGGTCCACCACGGTGTGTTGCTGCCCACGCTGCACTGCGAGGACCCGCACCCCGCTCTCGCGACCACCCGGTTCCGTACCCTGGACACGCCGCGGCCCTGGGAAACCGCCGCGGATCAGCCACTACGCCGTGCGGCGGTGAACGCGTTCGGCTTCGGCGGCATCAACGCCCACGTGGTGCTGGAACAGGCCCCAACGCCCGTCTCACCGGTGGCGGTGCCCGCTTCACGGGCCGTCGTGGCCGAGCCGGAGCGTGTCCTGGCGCTGGCCGCGGCCACCCCGGAGCGACTCGCCGAACTCCTCGCGACAGACGACCGCGCCGTACTCGCCGCGGGATCGGAACGACCCGCGGGGCCGGGCCGCAGCAGGCTCGGCATCGTCGACCCGACCGCCAGGCGGCTGGCGTTGGCCAGGCGCATCGTCGCCAAAGGCCGCTCCTGGCGCGGTCGCCACGACATCTGGTTCGCCGCCAACCCCCTGCTCGGCAGCGGCGCCGACGGGGTGCCGGGGAAGCTGGCGTTCGTCTTCCCCGGTCTTGAGGGCGAGTTCGAGCCGCGGCTGGCCGGTGTGGCCGAGCACTTCGGGCTGGCAGCCGTACACGGCAGTGGACCGGCACCGGCCGGTGACGTCGGCCGACGTGGGGCGGACGTCTTCGGCGTGGGCCGCCTGCTGGACGCGGCGTTGCGGCACATGGGGATCGTGCCGGACGCGGTGGCCGGACACAGCGTCGGCGAATGGACCGCGATGGCGGCGGGAGGCATGTACGCGGCCAACGCGGTGGACGCCTTCCTGGACTCCTTCGACCCGGACGCGCTCCGCGTGCCCGCGATGGCCTTCGCCGTCCTCGGGGCCTGCGCGGAGCGGGTCGTGGCCGCGTTGGAGGAGTGGTCGGACGACAGGATCGTGCTCTCCCACGACAACGCGGCGCACCAGTCGATCGTGTGCGGTCCTCCGGCCCCCGTCGCGGAGTTCGTCCGATCGCTGCGAGCCGAGGGGGTGATAGCGCAGGTCCTGCCGTTCCAGTCCGGCTTCCACACTCCGATGCTCGCCCCCTACCTGGGGCCGATCGCAGCAGCCGCGCACCGCTTCGAGCTGTTTCCGCCGACCGTCCCCGTCTGGTCGGCCACGACCGCCGCGCCCTATCCGCGGGACGAAACCGCCGTGCGCGAGCTGTTCGTACGGCATCTGCTGGAGCCCGTACGCTTCCGGCCGCTGATCGAAGCGTTGTACGCGGCGGGCCACCGCGCTTTCGTACAGGTCGGTACAGGCCAGCTGGCCTCGCTCGTCAGCGACACCCTGCACGACAGGGAACACCTCGTGGTCGCCGCCAACTCGCCGCACCGCGACGGCCTCGCCCAACTCAGGCGCGTAGCAGCCGCGTTGTGGGCCGACGGCGCCGAGGCGGACCCCGACCTTCCGCGCGGGGTGGCCGCGCACGGGGGGACGGGGCACGACCCGGCACCGGTTCCGCGACAGCCGGTTCGGCTCGACCTGGGCGGCCCCCTGGTCCGACTGGACGCGGACGTACTAGCGGAGCTGCGCCGTGAGTTGGCACCCGCTGCCGACTCCGCCAGCCAACCGGCCAGCGCCACGGCCGCACTTGACGTCGCGGCCACCCGCTTCCCGCTCGCCGCCGAACTCGGCGCGCTGCTGCGGGAGACGGCCGAGACCGCCGCCGAACTCATCGCGGCGGGAGACCGGACGGCACCAGCACGTCAGTCGCCCGCGACCATCGCGACCGCAACGCGCGCCCTGGAGACGAGCACCGTGCTACGGGTCTCCACCGACGCGATGCCGTATCTGCGCGACCACTGCTTCTTCCCCCAGCGGCCCGGCTGGCCCGACGAGGCGGACCGGTGGCCGGTGGTACCGGCCACCACGATCGTGCGGCACCTCATGGACGCGGCGGAACGGGCCGCGCCCGGACAGCGCGCCATCGCGGTGCACGGCGCCCGATTCGACCAGTGGGTGACCGCCGCACCCCCGGCCGACGTGCCCATCACGACGGCGCCGTCACCCGACGACCCCAGCGGGATCCGCGTCGCCTTCGGCCGCAGCGCGCACGCCACCGTGGAAGTCGCCCCGCACTACCCGGCGGACCGCCCCGAACCGTGGCGTACCGACCCCGCCGCCGAGCGCACCCCCCGCCACACGGCCGCCCAACTCTACGCAGAACGCTGGATGTTCCACGGCCCGATGTTCCAGGGCCTCACCGAGATCACCGCCATCGGCGAGGCACACGTACGCGGCACGATCACCACGCCTGCCGCGCCCGGCGGCCTGCTGGACAACATCGGCCAGCTGCTGGGCTACTGGATCATGGCCACCCGTACCGAGCGGACCGTCGTCTTCCCGGTCGGCATTCGGCATCTGTGCTTCTTCGGGCCGCATCCGCGCTCAGGAACCGAGGTGGAGTGCCTGGTCAGGATCGCCTCGCTGACCGACGCCGCACTCGAAGCCGACGTACAACTCGTCGCGGACGGCCAGGTGTGGGCGGAAGTGACCGGCTGGCAGGACCGCAGGTTCGACAACCACCCGCAGACCAAGGCGGTCGAGCGCTTCCCGCAGCGCAACACGCTCTCCAGGGCGCAGCCCGGCGGCTGGGTCCTCCTCCACCAACGGTGGCCGGACCTCGCCTCCCAGGACCTGATCATGCGCAACCACCTGGGCGGCGCCGAGCGCGCCGAGTACGAGCGCCGCCCACCGCACGGGCGAAGACAGTGGCTGCTCGGCCGGATCGCGGCCAAGGACGCCGTACGGCGGTGGCTTTGGGACCACGGCGAAGGCCCTGTCTTCCCCGCGGAGATACGGATCCGCAACGACGAACGCGGTCGCCCGTACGCCACCGGGGTGCACGGCCGTACCCTCCCGGATCTGGACCTCTCCGTGGCGCACCGCGCCGAGACCGGGGTGGCGCTCGTGGTACCGCGACGGCCGCGGCGCCGCGTCGACGGCCCAGGGCCCGGCATCGACATCGAGGAACTGGCCGACCTGGCCGAGCAGACCCTCGCGGTCGCCTTCGGCACGTCGGAGCGCGAGCTGATCGCCGCGTTGCGCTCCGAGACCGGCGAGGCCGAGGCGCGGTGGACCACGACGCTCTGGGCGGCGAAGGAGGCCGTCGCCAAGGCGGAGGGCACCGGGTTCCGCGGCAGGCCCCGGGACTTCGCCGTGGTCGAGGCGGACGTCACGGCCGCGCCGGTACGACTCGTGGTCCAGGCGGCCACGTCAACCGGTGTGCCGCGCCGCTACCGGGTGCACAGCACGGGGGTGGCCAATCCGCCGGGGTTGCCGTGCAGGGACTACATCGTGGCCTGGACGAACGGGCCGGCGGACGACAACGAGGAGATCGATCAGTGACCATCAGTGGGCAGACCCCCGCGGTCTCCGTGGTCGACGCGCGCACCGTCCTCGCGGACATCGCCCGGATGCTGCGGGCCGTACTCGACGAGTACGGTCTCGACGACATCGAGATCACCATGGAGACCCGCTTCACCGAGGACCTGGAGCTGGAGAGCATCGACCTGGTCACCCTGGCGGGCAGCCTGGAGGCACACTACGGGCGTCAGGTCAACTTCGCCGCGTTCGTGGCCGACTTGGAGCTTGACGAGATCATCGGCCTCACCGTCGGACGTCTAGTCGAACACGTCGTGCGGTGCCTCAACGCCGAGAGGAACTGATCCATGGCGATGATCCGGACAACCGACGGACCGGACGGCATCAGGCTCCACGTACAGCGGCTCGCCCCACCGGACGGGCGCCCGCCCACCACCACCGCCGTGCTGCTGCACGGCCTGCTCACCGACAGCCTGGCCAGCTACTACTTCACGGTGGCCCCCGCGCTCGCTGCTGCCGGGACCGACGTGGTGATGTACGACCACCGCGGCCACGGTCGCAGTGAACGCCCCTACGGTAGCTACGCGTTGGCCGACTTCGTCACCGACCTGGAGCGGCTGCTCGACCGCCTGGAGATCACCAGTCCCGTCCACCTGGTAGGCAACTGCTTTGGTGGAACAGTGGCCTTCGAGTACGCCGTCCGCCACCCGGAGCGGGTCGCGGGAGTCTGCCTGATCGAGTCGAATCCCGCCACGGAGTCCTGGGCCAAGGACATAGCCGATATCTTTCGGCGCCTCGTCAGGGAACTGGTCGAGCACGAGGCCGAGGCGCTGGCCTGGGTGAGCGCCCACGAGGGCGACCACACCGCCAGGTTGGCGAGGTCAGCGGCCCGGCTGGTGCGCACCACCAGCATCGCGCGGGACATCCCGGCGAGCCGGGTGCTCAGCGAGGAGCAGGTCCGCTCGGTGCGTTGCCCGGTGCTGGCCGTCTACGGTAGTGAATCCGAACTCGCCGGTCAGGCATGGCGGTTGGCGTCGCTGCTGCCGGGTACGCGGTCGGTCTTCCTGCCCGGACAGGGGCACTCCGTGCTGGCGGAGGCACCCGGGCTCGTCCTCGGACTGCTGCTGTCCTCGATCGGCGAGCCTGGCGGCACGCCGCCGGTGCCCGTCGCGGCGGAGGGCGACGCGCGATGAGCCGCTTCCTGTTCGTCGTCCCGCCGCTGGTCGGCCACATCAACCCCACAGTGGGAGTCGGGGCCGAGCTGGCCGCCCGCGGACACCAGGTGGCCTGGGCCGGGATGCCCGACGCAGTCCGGCCGCTCGTCGGTGACGGCGGCACCGTCTTCGCCTGCGGCGGACCAAGGCTCGGCGAGGGCGGTGCCCTCCGCCCACCGGACGTACGCGGCCCGGGCGCGCTGAAGTTCCTCTGGGAGCGGTTCCTGGGGCCGCTCGCCGAGGAGATGACTTCCGGCGTGCGGGCGGCCGTGGCGGAATTCCGTCCCGATGTGCTCGTCGCCGACCAGCAGACGGTCGCCGGAGGCCTGACAGCCGAGCTGCTCGGCGTGCGGTGGGCCACTTCGGCGACCACCTCGGCCGAGTTCGCCGGCGCCCTCGACGGCATGCCCAAGGTCGACGCCTGGCTCGAAGGGCTGCTGGACGACCTGCGCCACCGTATGGGCGACCCGGCCGGGACGGCCGATCCCCGGTTCTCCCCACACCTGGTGCTTGCCTTCACCACCGAGGAACTCGCCGGACGCCCGGTCCGGGCGCACGACCGGATCCGCTTCGTCGGCCCGTCGATCGCCCACCGCCCGGCCACATGCGACTTCCCCTGGGACTGGCTGGACCCCGCGCGACCCTCGGTCCTGGTTACCTTGGGCACCGCCAACGCCGAAGCGGGCACACGCTTCCTCGCCGAATGCCGCGCGGCCGTTCGCGGCCGAACCGACCGCCTCCAGGCGGTGATCACCGATCCCGCGGGCTCGCTCGGTCCGCCCACTGCCGATGACAAGGACGTGCTGGTGCTGCCATACGTTCCGCAACTCCCGCTTCTGGAAAGGGCCGACGCCGTCGTCTGCCACGCCGGGCACAACACCGTCTGTGAATCCCTGTGGCACGGCGTCCCGCTGGTCGTGGCACCGATCCGCGACGACCAGCCCGTGGTGGCCGCCCAGGTGGTGGACGCCGGAGCGGCCGTCCGCGTCCGGTTCGGCCGGGTCACGGCGTCCAAGCTCGGCGACGCACTCGACGCGGTGCTCTGGGAACCCGGCTACCGTGCCGCGGCCGAGCGGGTCGGGGCGTCCTTCCGCGCGGCGGGCGGAGCCGCCGCGGCCGCCATCCATCTGGAACGGCTGGCGGCGGGCGCGGACGAGGCCCCGCCCACCCCCGAGGTGACGAAATGAGCGGCGAACAGCACACACCCGGGACGTCGGCGAAGCGCAGCCGCACCGCGACCGTGGCTGAGCTTCGTCCGCGCTACCAGGCCGATCTGGCCCAGGGCACCGAGCGGTTCTTCGACAGACGCCGCACCGACTGCCCGTGGTGCGGCTCGACCCGACTGCGGGAACGACTGCGCACGCCCGACCTCTTCCAGCACAAGCCCGGCCGCTTCTTCCTCGACGAGTGCCAGCAGTGCGGCCATGTCTTCCAGAACCCCAGGCTGAACGGTGCGGGTCTGGAGTTCTACTACCGGGACTTCTACGACGGACTGGGGGAGAAGGACCTCGACGGCGTCTTCACCGGACCCGGCCGGGAGAAGATGTACCGACGCCGGGCCGAATCCCTGAAACCCTTCGACCGCACGCCGAAGAACTGGCTCGACGTCGGCACGGGCCACGGGCATTTCTGCGCCACCGCCCGAACCGTCTTCCCCGGAACCGCGTTCGACGGGCTGGACTTCAGCGCGGGCATCGAACTGGCCGAGCGGGCGGGCCGGATCGACCGCGGCTTTCGGGGCGGCTTCACCGAGTTGGCGCGCCAGGAACTCCTCGGCCGGTACGACGCGGTCAGCATGTACCACTACCTGGAACACAGCACCGACCCGCGCGGCGAACTACGGGCGGCCTGGCAGGCGATCCACCCGGGTGGGCATCTACTGATCGAGGTACCCGATCCGCAGAGCCGCCTCGCCAGGGTGCTCGGCCGCTGGTGGCTTCCCTGGCTGCAGCCACAGCATCTGAACTTCCTGCCCGTGGCCAACCTCCGCCAAGAGCTGACCGCCCTCGGCTTCACCGTGGTCGCCGAGGAACACGCCGAGCCGCATGACACGGTAGACCTGCTCGGCGCGGTATGGCTGTCGCTGAACGCCGTCGCACCACCCGAGGACGCTCCCTGGCTCACCACACCGACGGACCGCATCCACCGCCTGCTGCGCGCCGCGCTCCTGCTGGCCGGTGTACCGGCTCTGCTCCTCGCCACCACGCTTGACCGGCTGCTGGTCAAGCCGATCGCTCACCGGCTGGGCCTGAGCAACGCCTACCGGGTCATCGCCAGGCGGCCTGAGACACCGCCGGGGTAACGGCGGCGCTCTCTTCGGGGAAGCGGCCACGCACGACGTACGGAGTGCCGGTGCGGCGGGGTGCCCGTTCACGACGGACAGTCGCAGCACTTCGCCCCGCCGACCAAGCGATCGGCGGGGCGAAGTAGTCAGGCCCCGAATTGACGGCCAGCGCCAAGAGGTTCCGGGGCCCGTTGTCGCGTCAGAGACCGGCTATGCCCGAAACGCTGGCCTGGCCCGAGACGGGGCCGACGACCTGGATGCCGGCGCCGCCGCTGATCACGCCGCTGGGCAGCCCGGGCAGAACGGGGAGCGCGGAGGTGGCTTCCTGGACCAGGCCGCCGACAAGGCCGCCGGAAACGGCGTCCAGGTCGGCGTCGGAAATCTCCTGGGTCTCGACGGGGGTGAAGTCGTTGCGCATGACTGGCCTTTCCACTCGTGGCTTGGGGGCGAGAGCAAACCATGCCGACCGGCCGCACTGCGACCCCGGCCCATCGGTTATTTCTGCCAGGGTTCCCAATATCCCCACATGCCGCCCCGTGGAATCGTCCACGGAATGTCGGCAACTCCTTCACATGCTTTTCGGAATCCGGCGCCCGTGGCCGGTTTGCGACGCCGTCACCCTCGGAAACCCATGGGACATGTCGGCATTCGAGACCGCGCGGCCCCCGGCGGACCCGGGTGGTACGAGGGGGCTGTGACCTTCCTGTACGCATCGCGGAGGTCCGGAAAAACGACCGCATCCGGCTCCGAATTCATGGACGGTGGCGTTGGAGACGACGATGCCCAGCCTGGTCGGCTCGCCCTGTACGCGCCGTGTCCTCACAACGGAGCCTCAGCCCTGGACGAGCAAGTCCCAACTGGTCAGTGGTCGAACGCGATCAGAGGTTGGCGTGCTGCGCATTGACTTGTTGATCCGAAAGCAGTCCGGCGCCGGTTCGGATGGTGTCCGGCAGGCGTTCCCGTCGGCCGTGATGCCGATTGAGGCATCCCCGGTTCTTGAGGGGGCGATGCCGGATGCGATCGGGACGCGTTGTGATGGCCGAATGGGTGTGTTCCCCAGACGGCGGGGCAGGCGTCGTACTACCCGGATGTGCGCGCCGGCCCGTGGCCGCACCCTGTGCCCACCGGCCGGTGCCCCGGGCGCTTTCCAAGCGCCTGGCGCTCAAACGCCAGCTGACTCCACATCGCCGGCGTGCCTGAGCGCCGGGCGGGTTTGGGTACGCCCGGGCCGCCGAGCGTCGCCCTTCGAGTGAAACTTGCGCGCAGCTCTATCGCGAAGGCCCGGGCTGCGCTGTCCTCATATTGCCCGGCTCGGGGCGTTTCGCGTAGAGGGGTGGAACCTTGAACACGTCGTTCACAGGAACAGAGTTCTACCAGGCGCTCGTCGCCGACTCCGTACCCACACCCGTGGTTCTGACCGGCATGGTCAAGACCGCCGAGAAGACGGACGCCATCCAGTTCGCCCCTGGCACCACGTGCCAGAACTGGACCACGCTTCCCGTCTCCCTCATCGAGCGGGTCGAGCCGCTGGGCCAGATGCCCTGTGACGATCACACGCACCCTGTGGTGCGCATCCAACTGACGCAGCCCGGCACGGCCGAAGCGGCCGCGCTGGCCATGCTGTTGCACGCGGTGCAGCAGCAGCGTCCCGGCTGTGGCGGATCGCCCGGCAAGCAGCCAGGGCAGCCGCCGAACCGTGCCGCGGCCCGTCCCCCGGCACCGTCGAGGCCCGGCGCTCTCCACTTCACCATTCCCCCCGGAAGCGCTGCCGCGCCACAGGCCCAGTGCGTCGACGGCGACTCCTGGTGCGACCAGGTGAACAACTGGTGTTACGGGTGCTGCAATGGGACGTGGGTGCCGTTCAGCTTCGGCGGCTGCCAGTACGGGATGTCGTACTCCTGCAACGGCAACCTCTACAACGCGTACAACTGCTGGCCCATCGCCTGACGCCACACCAGTGCGACGTCCGGTGGCGACGCGGTGTGGTGGACGTTGCAGTTGGTGTCGCCTCCGGCGGCATCAGCGGACCACCGCCCGGGAGCGCCTGGCTGTCCCGCCGCGCAGCCCGGACCGCGCCGCCCGCAGTCGGCGCTCGGCCGCCCCTGCCGATGAGTTCGGGCCTTGCCGCGGAAATCCGTTCGCCACCGGGTGCGTCTCATGGCACGGTAGGCGTGGATTCGGAGGGGGCCGAATGGGGCGGATCGTCGTTTGCGGTGGCGGTGTCGTGGGGTTGTCCGCGGCGCTGATGCTGGCACGTGACGGGCATACGGTCACGGTGCTGGAAGCCGATCCCGTCGGACCGCCGCCCGAACCGGCGCAGGCCTGGGACAGGTGGCGGCGCACCGGCGTGCCGCACTTCCGCCAGCCGCACAATCTGCTGCCGCGGTTCCGGCAGGTGCTCGCCGAAGAACTGCCAGACATGACGGGCCGTCTGCTGGCCGCCGGATGTGTGTTGATGGACACGCTCACGCCCATGCCGCCAGGGATCGAGGACCAGTCGCCGCGCCCCGACGACGACCGCTTCCGCTTCGTCAGCGGGCGGCGCCCCGTTGTGGAGTCGGTCTTCGCCGCCGCCGCCGAGGAGCAGCCCGACGTCACCGTGCGGCGCGGTGTACGGGTCGCGGACCTGCTCGGCGGGCCTCCGCGGTGCAAGGGCATACCCCACGTTGCCGGGGTTCGCCTGAGCGACGGGGAGGAGATCCGCGCCGACCTGGTCGTGGATGCCACGGGGCGGCGCACAGCCGCGCCGCGCTGGCTGGCTCACCTCGGTGCCGAGCAGCCCGCTACCGAGAAGGAGCAAGGCGGATTCGCCTACTACACCCGCTACTTCACCGGCCCGCAGCAGCCGCTGCGCAGGGGAGCGCCACTGACCCCGCTGGGCACCGTGTCCCTGCTGACCATCCCCGGTGACAACGACACCTGGTCGATCACGGTCGTCGGCTCCGCCAAGGACGCGCCCCTGAGGGCGATACGCGACCCCGAGTGCTTCACGCGGCTGGTGCGCGCCTGCCCCGCCCAGGCCCACTGGCTGGCCGGCGCGCCGATCAGCGACGTGCTCGTGACTGCGGGGATCCTCAACCGACGACGCCGGTTCGTCGTCGATGGGCGCCCGGTCGCCACGGGGTTCGCCGCGGTCAGCGACGCGTGGGCGTGCACCAACCCAACGGCCGCTCGTGGGCTCAGCGTCGGAGTGCTCCACGTCCAGCGACTGCGCCGTACCGTGCGTGAGCACGTTGCCGACCCGGAGGTGTTCGCCTCGGCGTGGGACAAGGCAACCGAGCAGTACGTCGCCCCCTACTACCAGGATCAGATCGCTGCGGACCGTGTGCGGATCGCCGAGATGGACGCGCTGCGAGAAGGGGGCGAACCTCCCCTCCCGGACCCGGTGGCCTCCCGGTTTGCCGCGGCGGCCCTCCGGGACGCCGAGGTCTTCCGAGCGCTGCTGGAGGCCGCGGTGTGCCTCACACCGCGTGCCGAAGTGCTCGCCCGGCCGGACCTGATGGCCAGGATCGACAAGCGGCCTCCGCAGCCGCTGGCTTCCCGCGGGGAGGCCGGGCGGCCCGTTCTCGACCGCGCGCACCTGTTGCGCCTGCTGGGGGAGTAGCGGCCATCGGGACGTGCGGCCGGGTGTGGGTGCGGATAAGTCATCCGCCCAGGTCATGGTGCTGATCGGCCGTCCCCGAAGGCGCACACCGGCGCTCTGCGGCTTCAGCCGGGCAGCGGTGGAACGGACCGTCTCGCCCCGCAGCCTTCGCCGCCGGGGTGTCCCGGCCGGGTGTACTCCCAAATTCGTCACGGCCTGATCAACCAACGGTTTGTTCGGGCCAGCTGGTCGTGGATCCGTGAAGTGCGATCGCCGCGTACGTGCGGGTGACACTTGGCATGTTGTCCCGGCTCCCTGGAACTTCCGATGTCAGGAAGGTGATACGGGAACTGTCTTGTGAGCGTTCATACGCAAGGGGATCAGACTGGCGACAGCCAGAACGTGCTGGAGATGCTGGATCAGCGCCCACCGACTTCGTTCTACTGGTCGTTGACGCTTCTTGCCACCATCGGCGGCTTCCTGTTCGGCTACGACACGGCGAACATCGGGTCGGCCCTGAGTTTCGTTCCGTACCACCTCACCGGCTTCGCTCTCGGCTACCTGGTGGCGGGAGCGTCGGTCGGAGCAGCGGTTGGGGCGCTGTTGGCCGGGCCTCTGACCGACCTGTTCGGCCGCAAGTCGCTGCTTATCGCCGATGCCGGCATCTACACCGTGGGGGCGCTGCTGTCGGCGGTGACCTGGCATGCTTGGGTGCTCATCGCCGCCCGTACGCTGATCGGCCTGGCCATCGGCGCGGACTCGGCGATCGCCACCGCCTATATCGCTGAATACGCCCCGGCGGATCGGCGCGGAGCGCTCAGCATGCTCCAGCAGTGGATGATCACGGTTGGCATTCTCGTCTCGTACGTCGTGGCTCTGGTGCTCCTGCGATCCCTGCCGGGCCGTGCCTATGGGATCGACTGGCGGCTCATCTTCGGCCTGGGAGCCGTGCCCGCGCTCATCGGGCTGGTACTGCGTACGAGGATGCCCGAGTCACCGCGGTGGTTGCTGGAGAAGGGGCGCTACGCCGGTGTCAAGAAGGCCATAGGGCAGCTTGGTGTCGAGGTGACGGTCGAACAGGTGGAACGTACGGCGGCGCAACTGCGCGCATACGAGCAGGCCCGCAAGGGCGAGGCGCAGGTCAGCAGTTGGACGCCGGGAGTGCGCCGGGCGCTCGTGGTGGTCTGCGTGTTCTTCACCTTCCAGCAGATCACCGGTATCAACGTGCCGCTCTACTACGGGCCGCACTTGCTGGCGCCGCTGTTCCAGTCGGGTGGACACGGCACGACCGTGGACGCGGCGATCGCGGGGGTGGAAGTCACCGCGATCATGACGGCGCTCAACGTCGGCGCGACGTACTTCGGGTTCCGGTACATCGACCGGGTCGGTCGGCGTGTGATGTCCATGGGCGGTTACGGCGGCATGGCGGTCTCGGCACTGATCGCCGCCTTCGGGCTGGGCTTTCTGCGCGGCACAGCGCAGATCATCGTGGTGATGATCGGATTCAGTCTGTTCATTGCCTCTTTCGCGGTAGGCGTCGGGGGCACAGGGTGGCTCATCCAGGGCGAGACTTTTCCGACGGCGGTACGCGGCCGCGCGGCCGCCATCGGGGCGACTGTGGACTGGCTGGCGAACTTCGCCCTCATCGAGGTGTTCCCCACCTGGCAGAGCGGGATCGGCCTGGCCTGGGTGCTGGTCTGCTTCGCGGGCCTGGCTGTCGCGGCCGTCGCCTTCGTCTACACGTTCCTGCCGGAGACGAAGGGCCTCTCGGTCGACGAGATCATCCACCTGTACGAGGCGCAGGCGCGCCCCACCCACGCGACCGGACAGCCTTCTCGGTGATGCCACCCGCCAGCTCGCACTGGCGCTGCTTCTACCTCGCCCCGGCGCGGTCGGCCCCGCTCAGGCGGCGAAACACCGCAGCTCAGGTAGCCGACTCTGAGGTGCTCGCCCGGGAGAGGGGCTGGCCGTTCACACTTAACTGACGTACTGTCAGGTTTGGTTCCGCTCGGTGTTCTGTGAGGAGGCCGCCGTGCCGCAGCGTCCCGTGCCGCTCGACGAGTACCCGGTGCACCAGGTACCGCTGTCCATGCGCCATGTGGCCACCAGCGACCGCAACGCCTATGACCGCTGCATCTTCCACGTCTTCGACCATGCTGGCCGGGCGTTGCTGATCGCGGGGCTCGGGGTCTATCCCAACACGGGCGTCATCGACGCGTACGTCACCTTGCGGGTCGGCGACGTGCTGCACGCGGTACGCGCCTCCGACGCGCTCGGCGAGGACCGGATGCGACTGTGTGTCGGTCCGCTGCGGTTCGAGGTCCAGCAGCCACTGCGGTCGATCAGGCTGGTCTGCGAGCCGGATCCGGCCTGCGCCGACAGCCTGTCCTGCGATCTCGTCTGGCATGGAGACTTCCCAACGGTCTGGGAACCCCACCACACCGGCCGCACCGGCGACCGGCTGACGCTGGAGGGCCGCCGGTTCGTCCAAGCGGGCGGCGCGACCGGGCGGATCACTGCCCCCGGCGGCACTCACTACACCGTCACCGGCGGGGAGTGGACGGCAACCCGGGACCGCAGCTGGGGCGTTCGGCCCATCCCCGGTGAGCAGCCGGGACGCGCCGCAGAAGAGCACCGGCCGGAGGGCTTCCACTGGATTTGGTGCCCTATACGCTTCCCCGACTGCTTCGTCATGGTCATCGTGCAGGAGGACGCAGACGGCTACCGGACGCTCAACGAGGCGATACGGGTCCACCCGGAGCGCGCGGAACGTCCCGACGAGCAACTGGGCTGGCCGTACGTGGACATCGACTACGCCCCGGGCACCCGTACGCCGCGCACCGCCGTCCTGCACCTCATGGACGGTGCGCGCAAGTCAGTCGAACTGCGCGCAACGGTCCTCACGTCGAGCCCGCTCGCCGTCGGAGCCGGATACCCGCCCGCGCCGGACTGGCAGCACGGCACCTGGCGCGGTCGCGGGTGGACCGAACGCATCACCTACGACCTGGCTGACCCAGCAGTCACGGGCCCGGCCCGGTTCGGAGTGACCG
Organism: Streptomyces silvisoli; assembly: GCF_029269905.1. Classification (NCBI taxonomy): domain Bacteria; kingdom Bacillati; phylum Actinomycetota; class Actinomycetes; order Kitasatosporales; family Streptomycetaceae; genus Streptomyces; species Streptomyces silvisoli. The sequence goes on from NZ_JARJBC010000039.1 coordinate 22,904, forward strand.
ACCACGCGACCCGGTTCGTCCGGGACGACGGGGTGACGGGGCACGGCATCCTCGAACACGGCAGCTTCGGCCGCCACGACCCCAGCGGCTTCACCTCGGCGACCCCATGAACGAGACCCGTAGGGATGAGACCCGCGGCGCACCCGCGCTGCGCCGGACCACCCGAGATCCCGAGGAACTCGCCCGGCGGCTGACCGCCTGGGTCACCACCTGGCAACCCGGCGCCGTGGTCACCCGATACGAGATACCGCCCACCAACGGCATGTCGAGCGAGACGGTCCTCTTCGACCTCCAGCGACCCGGGGCAACGCCGCGGCCCTGTGTGCTGCGACTGGCCGCCGACCCACTCGCCTACACCGTCTTCCCGCGCTACGACATGGCTCGCCAGTACCGCACCATCGCGCTGGTCGCCGAGCGGACGAAAGTACCCGTACCTCGGCTTCTGCGCCTGGAGACGGATCCGGGGCCGCTGGGCGCGCCCGGCTTCGTGATGGAGCGAGCCTTCGGCCGGGTCCCGCCCGATGTGCTTCCCTACACCTACCCCGGCAACTGGCTGTACGAGGCGAGCGCGCACCAGCGCGACCAGTTGGAACGGTCGACGGTCGAGGCGCTCGCCGAGCTGCACACCGTCCCGGCGGCGGAGGCGCCGTTCCTGACTCCGGATGCGGACGGGGACACAGCGCTGCGGCGGCACGTGAACGAGCAACGCGCCTACTACGCCTGGGTGATCGCGGACCACTCGCCCTCGCCGTTGATCGAGCGGACCTTCGACCGGCTTGAGGAGCTGTGGCCCGAGGACCCGGGTGAGCCCGTACTGAGCTGGGGCGATGCCCGGATCGGCAACATCGTCTACGCCGCTGACTTCACTCCGTGCGCGGTTCTCGACTGGGAGATGGCGTCAGTCGGCCCGCGTGAACTGGACCTGGGCTGGCTGGTCTTCCTGCACCGCTTCTTCCAGGACCTGACGGAGGGCTCAGGCCACCTCGGCCTTCCTGGCTTCCTCGACCTCGGCCGAGTCGCCGCCCGCTACGCGCAGCTGACCGGGCACACCCCGCGGGACATGGAGTTCTACTCCCTCTACGCGGCACTGCGGCACGCCCTGGTCATGCTTCGCGTCGGCTATCGCCGGGTGCACTTCGGCGAGATCCCTCTGCCGACCGACACCGACGGCCTGATCCTGCACAGACCCGCGATCGAGAACATGCTGGAAGGCCGGTACTGGTGACCGCGGGCATCGAGGCGATCGCATCGAAGCGAGGAGGCCGCGAGCCGCGTGACACTCCCGGTTCGCCGGCGTCCGACAACAGGCGCGGCCCCGCGACGGGGGAGACGCGGGGCCACTGGGCCAGTGTCGCACGGGCGGGTGGGCTACTCCGCCAGTTCGGCGGCCTCGTCCCGGGGAGCAGCGGGTTCGTCTTGATCGTGGCCGGGATCTGCGGGCCTGGTGCTACCGTCCGGCCGTCGGCGGGCGTGCGCCGCTCGTCTGTGTAGTTCGTCCATGATCCAGCTGCGCGTGATCCAGCCCAGCTCGGTCGGCTGGCTGCTGGTCGCGGCGAGGCGTTGACTGAGCTGGGCGACGGTGTATTCGGCGAGAAGGGCGCGGCCGACGGCCTCGTACTGGGCGGCGCGCTTCCGTGCGAACCTGCGTGGCGTGGCGGCACCTCCACAGTGAATAGTTGTAAATGACACTTATCTGGGGAACGTCGGCCGTGGGGCCGTTCATTCCCGCCCGACGGGGTGCCCTCTGCTGTCGGCGTCGGGCCTACTTCGGGCGGCGCGGGGGCGCGGTGCGGTGCCGCTTTCGCGGCCCTGCGGTTCCGTGGCGGGGGCGGTCCAAGGTCTTCCTCGCGGGCCGTGCCGGGGCGGCTGCTCAGACAGGCCTGGCGTGGGCGCCGTAGCGGAGTCCGTCGATGAGCAGGGCGATCATGCGCTGCGTGTGACCGTTGTCGTCCTCCTGGGCCGGCAGGGTGAGGTTGCCTACGGCGCGCAGCAGGTCTTGGGGGTCGATGTCGGAGCGGATCTGACCGGCTTTCGCCGCGGCGTCGAGAAGGGTGCCCAGGACGGGCACGAAGCGCTGCTGGAAGTAGGAGGGCAGGCTGTCGTAGGCCGGGTCTCCCGAGTGCAGGGCGGCGCTGAGTCCGCGCTTCGTGGCGATGAAGCCCGCGAAGCGCCGCAGCCACTGGGCGAGCGCGTCGACCGGTTCGCACTGGGCCACGAGAGAGGGGGCGGCGTCGGCGCAGGCGTCCACTTCGTGGCGGAAGACGGCGGCGATGAGGTCCGAGCGCTGCGGGAAGTGCCGGTAGAGGGTGCCCGCTCCCACGCCCGCCTTGGCGGTGATCTGCCGTACGGGGGCGTCCACGCCGGAGACGGTGAACACTTCTGCGGCCGCGGTGAGCAGGGTGTCGATGCTGCGCTGCGCGTCGGCGCGCACGCGCTGGCGGGGACGCTCCCTGTCCGTCGGCGCATCGTTCACGGTGTACTCCTCTTGCTAACCGGAACGCTGTTCCGTATCGTCTTACTGGAACACTGTTCCGCTTGCGTAGCGTAGCGCGGCATTGGGCATCAGCCAACGCACGAGGAGAACCATGAAGTACCGCACGCTGGGCCGAACCGGCATCAAGGTCAGTCCCTACTGCCTGGGCGCGATGATGTTCGGAGCCATTGGCAACCCCGACCACGACGACTGTGCGCGCATCATCCACAAGGCGCTGGACGCGGGTATCAACTTCGTAGACACCGCAGACGCCTACTCACGCGGCGAGTCCGAGGAGATCGTCGGCAAGGCCCTCAAGGGGCGTCGGGACAACGTCGTGCTCGCCACCAAGGCGCACCAGCCCATGGGCGACGACCCCAACCAGCAGGGCAACTCGCGGCGATGGCTGGTCCGTGCGCTGGAGGGCTCCCTGCGCCGCCTGGGAACCGACCATGTCGACCTGTTCCAGATCCACCGGCCCGCGCCGGACACCGACGTGGAAGAAACCCTCTCAGCCCTCACCGACCTGGTACGCGCGGGCAAGGTCCGGGCCATCGGCGCCTCCTCCGTCCCCGCCTCGGACATCGTCGAGGCGCAGTGGGTCGCCGAGCGACGCGGCCTGCAGCGGTTCCGTACCGAGCAGCCGCCGTACTCGATCCTCAACCGCGGCATCGAGCGCGAGGTACTGCCCGTCTGCGAGCGCTACGGCATGGGCGTCATGGTCTACAGCCCGCTGGGCGGGGGCCTGCTCACCGGCCGCTACCGCAGGGGCCAGCAGATCGACACTCACCGAGCCGGCTTCGGCTTCAAGCACCTGAGCGACGAGCGCCGCCTTGATGCTGTCGAGCAGCTCATCCCGATCGCCGAGGAGGCCGGAATGTCGCTGACGCACCTGGCGACGGCCTTCGCGATCGCCCACCCCGGCGTCACCTCCGCGATCATCGGACCGCGCACCATGGGCCACCTCGACGACCTGCTCGCGGGCGCCGAGATCACGCTGACCGACGAGATCCTCGACCGGATCGACGCCATCGTGCCCCCTGGCACCGACGTCGGGACGCTCGACATGGCCTACAACCCACCCGCCATCCAGCGGACCGCGCTGCGCCGCCGCCTGCCCGACGAGCGCTCCGCCGCCTGACGTGTCCTCGGGCACGGCCAGTCCTCGGGAGGTATGGAACCTCCGCTGAGAACCGCGTCGTCCACTCGACGGCCTGCCCCCTCACGGACGGCAGGTGTCCCATGCGGTGCGGGTTGCCGCGACGGTCGGCCGTTTGCGCAGGTGTGGACGCGCTCGCCCTCAAGCCCCGAGGACCGGCTCCCCCGGGGCGGCGTTGTCGAAGTTCTCCTCGACCCAGGTGCGTAGGAGGTTGAGGGGGACGGCGGCGCTCCTGCCGACAGAAGTGAGGGCGTATTCGACGTGGAGGGGGACAGCCGGGTAGACGGTGCGGTCGACGAGACCGAAGTCTTCGAGGCGGCGCAGGGTCTGGGTCAGGACTTTCGGACTGACGCCCTGGAGCCGGCGCTGGAGTGCTCCGAACCGCTGCGGTCCCTCCTCCAGTGCGCCGATGGCCAGTGCGGACCACTTGTTGGCGAGTAGGTCGAGCAGGGCGCGGCACGGACATTGGGCGGCGTAGACGTCGTGGTGCGCGTGCTGGCCGGACGAGCAGCTGGTCGTCATCCGAACTCTCCTTACCAGGGTACTTTCCAAAGGGAAGTAGTAGCCCTTGATGGTAACTACGCCCCCGGGGATAGCTTCGTCGCCGTCAACGGAAAGGCCGCCGACGGCCTTTCGCACGGTGCGATCCCAGGAGATGACGTATGTCCGCAGCCATGATGCGCGCGGTGGTTCAGGACCGGTTCGGGGGCCCGGAGGTGCTGCGGGTCCAGGAGGTGCCCCGGCCCGAGCCGTTGCCGACGGAGGTGCTGGTCCGCGTGCACGCAGCCGGTGTCAATCCGGTGGACTGGAAGACCCGCAGCGGCGGCGGCATGGCGGGAGTGTTGGGCGAGCCGCCCTTCATGCTGGGCTGGGACGTCTCCGGCGTGGTGGAGTCAGTGGGCTTCGGCGTGACCACGTTGCGCGTGGGCGACGAGGTGTACGGGATGCCGTGGTTCCCGCGCGCGGCCGGTGGCTACGCCGAGTACGTCACCGCTCCCGCCCGCCAGTTCGCCCGCAAGCCCGCCACCGTGGGCCACGAGCAGGCCGCCGCCGTACCGCTCGCCGCCCTCACCGCCTGGCAGGCATTGGTGGACACCGCCGATGTGCGCGCCGGGCAGCGCGTGCTGGTCCACGCCGCCGCCGGTGGCGTCGGCCACTTCGCGGTCCAACTCACCAAGCACCTGGGTGCGCAGGTCATCGCCACGGCGAGCAGCGCCCGCCACACGTGGCTCAGGGAACTCGGCGCCGACGAAGTCATCGACTACACGGCCGTCCGCTTCGAGGACGCCGCACGGGAGGTCGACGTCGTCATCGACCTGGTCGGCGACGCCCACGACAAGACCAGTCTGCGCTCGCTGGAGGTCCTGCGTCCGAACGGCCTGCTCGTCGCCGTCCCGGCCGGCGTCTCACCCGAACTGGCCGAGGCCGCAAAGGCGCTCGGGGTGCGGGTCAGCCCCCTCCTGGTGGAACCGGACGGCCCAGCACTGAGCCGGATCGCCGGCCTCATCGACGCCAGCAAGGTGGTGGTGGAGGTCGAGGAGACATTCCCGCTGGAGCAGGCCGCCAAGGCCCACGTACGAGGAGAGCACGGCCGCACCCGCGGCAAGCTCGTCCTCCGCACCAACGCCTGACCCCCACCGCGAACCCGCGACGGAATCCGAAAGACCGGAGCAACCCCATGCTCTACGAGATCCGCTACTACCAGAGCCAGCCCGGACGCCGCGAGGAGTGGATTCGCTACATGGAAGACGTGGTGGTCCCGTTCCAGGCCTCGAAGGGCATCACCGTCGTCGCCTCGTTCACCGACGAGCAGGACGAAGACGGCTACGTGTGGATCAGGCGTTTCGAGGACGAGGCCCAGCGCGAGGCGCAGTCCTCTGCGGTCTACGACAGCGGCCGCTGGAAGAACGAGATCGGCCCGGTGGTGCACGAGTTGCTTCTCCCCGAGAAGTCCGTCGTCACCCGCGCCGCCCCCACGCCCGCCTCGCCCTTGCAGTGACTCGACGACGTACCTGGTCGCGGAGTCTCCTTCGCCCGACGCTGGGACCAGCCCGCGCGCCGCTTACCAGCGTGCACCGGGCGCGTCCGCAAAACCCATGGGACGGTCGGGCGCCCCCCCACGGGCGACGCATGGCGTCATGGAGACCCGTCGCGGATCGAGGTGTGCCAGGCCCTCGCTTCTCTTGATGAACGCGAAGTCACGCCGCCGGTGGGCGGTTGGCGGACTGGTACGAGCTGACATCGATGCCGTGCAGCCTGTCGGGATACCTCCAGACATGACGAACGCCCCGGTCGGATGAGTCCGAACGGAGGCGTGAGTGCGTGTACCGAGTCCCCGGGTGTGTTCGACGGGCGGTGCCGCCGTTGTCTGCTGATGGCCGCCCGCGACCGGGTCCAAGGGGAGTTCCCGCCGGGTCACGGGCGGCCCGTGGTGCACGGCTACGGGAGGTATCTCTCCAGTGCGGCGGCGCCCTTCTCCTCGATGTGTCGCTTCGCCAGTTCGAGCCGTTCAGGAGTCACGTCGTGTCCCGACGCCATCACGAGGTCTTCAGGATCGAAGGGGCGTTCCGCCCCGGTGTAGAGGCGCTTCGGCTGGCTCTTCTCTTCTGACGATTCCTTGTCCGGTGATTCCTTCATTGCGATCACCTCATCCGTGATGGGCCTGTGGGTCCAGGCCCCATCACCATCATGCAGGCGGCCCAACCGCAGCATGCGGAGCGAACCCGGCGTTAGGCCGTACGGGTGACGCGAACCATCGGCGGGCGCCACCTAGAGACGACCACTTAGGCTAGCCATACCTCACGGGTAACGCTCTGGCGGCAGTGGGGTGACGTTCACCAGTGTCGTGGTCACCCCGCCGAACGAGACCCATTCCCACACGATGTCCCTGGACATCGACGTTCCCGTGTTCGGCCCCTCACCACCACTGTCGACCCGGTCGGTGCGGGCAAATAACCACCTGGGCGACACACCGTGCGTTCCACCGGTCCCGTGGATGCGTCCCAGGCCTCGAAACGTGAGATGCGAGGCGCACTTGACCGACACCGTGCCGAGAGCGGTCAACCCTCCGCGAGTACCGACCCCACTTCGCCCGCGAGTTCCAGTCCCTATCGCAACACGGGGCCTTCCTTTACGTAGCACCAGCAACTCGACGTGGCGCGGCCGGAGAACACCCGTGACGACGATGGCATCAGGCGCCGCTTCGCCGCTGCGCCCCGATGCCACCGCGATGAACGACACAGTCGGCGCGCGCCTTCGACGGCGTTCCCTTTCGGATCATCCGATCGTTGGTCCAGGCGTGTCATCGAGCGATGCCACGCGCTGATCCCTCGCCCCCACTCCCGACCCGGTGCCGAGGGCATACGAACGGAGAGCCCGACGTGCGAATGACCGACATCCAGCGTTGTGAGGTCCGGCCTGGACGTCTCGTGGAGTGGACCCTGCACCCCGCCACCGTCGAGGCAGCGACCGGCTCGCCGGATGATTCCCGCCCACCCGCATACGTACAAGAGGCCCACGTCCGGACGGCACGAGCGGTACGCCAGGCCGGGTTGTCGGTACCGAGCTGGCTCGGCACCGCGTTCGACATCCCCGGAGAGGTCGATCTGGACGTCCTCCAGCAGGCACTGTGCGCCTGGACGCTGCGACACGAGACGCTGCGCAGCGGTTTCCGCTGGGTCGGCGACGACATGCGGCGCTTCACACTGGAGGCTGATGCCGTCACGCTGCACCGGGAGGACATCGGCGACTTCGCCGACGCGGCGATGCTGGCCCAGTACTTGCAGGAGCGGTTCGACGTCGTGGCGGACGCCCTCACCTGGCCGAACTTCATCTACACCGCAGTAGTCCGTGGCGACTGCACAAGTGTCTACATGGCGTTCGACCACAGCAACGTCGACGCGTACTCGATCCAGCGCATCACCGCCGAACTTCATGAACTCTACGCGGCCGGCCTCGAAGGCCGCCCCGTGGAGACGACACCGGTGGCCAGTTACGTCGACTTCTGCGCAGCCGAGCGCACCAAGGCAGACCAACTCGACGACGCGCACGCGGTCGTGGCCCGCTGGCGGGAGTTCATCGCCGCATGCGGCGGGAAACTGCCGAGCTTTCCCGTCGATCTCGGTCTCGACCCCGCAGGGCCGCTGCCCGCCCAGAGGCTCATGCGGGACATGCTCGTGGACGACGCGGAAGCGGCAGCCTTCGAGGCGTACTGCCGTCCGTACGGCGGCAGTGTGATAGGTGTCCTCGCGGCCACCGGCCTCGTCGTTCGCGAGCTCAGCGGACAGGAGGTGTACCGCACCATCGTGCCGTTCCACACCAGGGTGCCATCCCGGTGGTCGGACTCGCTGGGCTGGTACGTGGGTGGCGCGCCGATCGAGATTCCCGTGGCGCAAGCGAGGGACTTCACCGACGCCCTGCGGATGGTCCGCGCTGCGCTCAGGGAGAACCGGGCACTGGCACGGACGCCCATTCCCCGCGTGCTCCATCTGCTGGGCTCCGACTTCCGGCCCACGTCTCCGGACCTGTACTCGATCGTCTCGTTCGTCGACGCGCGCGGTGTTCCAGGCTCGGAGCGGTGGCAGGCCCTGAAGGCGTACGGACTGGTCCGGGTTTCGTACGGCGACCAGGTGTGCGCGTGGATCACCAGGCTGCACGAGGGCCTGCAGTTCGCCGGCCGCTACCCGCACACCGACGTCGCGTACAAGAACATGCGGCTGTATGCCGAGCGGTTGCGGGAAATCATCGTTTCGGTGGCGAGAGGAGACCGGTCGTAGGTGCCTCAGGTGTGTACTCGGAGACGACGGCCCCGGGACGTACCGCATCACCGCCGCTGCGGCCGCCATTCGAAAAGCAGGATGGTGGCGTCGTCCCGCAGTTCGTTGCGCTGGTGATCGAGGATGGCGTGGATGAGCAGTCGCAACACCTCGGCCGGGCGCTGGCCCGCCGCGGTGGAGCGGATGATGAAGTCCGTGAACCGGTCGAGGCCGAACTCCATGCCCCTTCACTGCGCGCCTCTGTGACGCCGTCGGTATACAGCAGAACCCGGTCGCCAGGTTCGAGCGCCGCTTCGTGGACCTGCCGGTTCGCCGGTGCGAGCTGAGCGGGCAGCCCCATCGGCGGCTGTGATTTGCCGACGAGAGCGTGGTCGATGACCCGCTCGTCACGAATCAGCAGCGGCGGCGGATGGCCGCAGTTGATCCAGCGCAACGAGCCGGTGGTGACGTCGAGTTGGCACAGGATACCGGTGCAGAACTGGTCGGGAAGCCACCCGGCGAGGGCCTGATCGACGGTGCCGACCAGTTCGGGCAGGCCGGCGCCACTGCGGCGGGCGTTGCGTGCGCCCGCGAGGGCGACCGAGGTGGTCAGACCCGAAGCGAGGTTGTGACCCATGGCATCGAAGATTGCGGTGTGGAGCATGTTCTTGACCACCGAGTGGTCGAACGCGTCGCCGCCGAGCCCGTAGGCCGGCTCCAGCACCGCGGTCGAGACGCAGTCGCGGTTGCCGATGGTGCGCGGTGGCAGGAAGGCCCGCACAACTCGGCGTGCAGTTGCATCTGCTCGGTGCGGGTCCTGGCGGCGAGCCAGTCGCTGTAGGCGCGTTTGGAGGTGATCACCATCGCGAGCAGGGCCGCCAGCATCCGGCTGCGGCGCAATCGAGAACCGTCGAGCGTCGCGGTCCGAACGGCGAGCACTCCCAGCCGCTCGGCGCCGTCCACCAGAGACACCCACACGATTACGCCGTCCTCGTAGTCGGTGACCCGCAAGGAGACCGTGCGGTACGCCCAGCCTGCCAACGAGCCGTCGACCGGCAGTGTCTGGAACGTCTCGTCGAGTGGGACGAGCAGCCTTTGCTGCAGATCGACGAGGTAGATCACGGCAGAGTCCATGCCGAGGGTTGAGACGCACTGGTTCACCACGCCCGAAAGATCCGTCGGCATGGCGGTGTGCGCCATGGAGATCAGCTCCTCCAGCCGCTCTTCGTCGATGCCGACGCCGGACCGGGCGGCTCGGCCTGCGGGCACGTGCGGTCCGCCGGGCACGAAGATCACCTCCTCCGCGCCCAGTCTCACACCGATCCCGGCGCCCCTCACGTCAGCGGCGTCCGCTCGGCCCCACCACACCTGTGCCGACCGGCGTGGTGGCGGTTCGGGCCGGATGCCGCAGTAGCCGGGCGGGGAGTCACTCGCAGGCATCGGCCATGGGGTTATGCGCTGACCGGGTTCGCCGGTGATGCGTTGGTGAGTGGGCGACGAGCGCGGCGGGGACCCAGACGGGCCACGCCGTACGTGGTGAGCGCGAAGAGTCCTACGGCGGCGCCCAGCACGACGAGCTGCTGCCCGACGGCGGACGGGCCAGCGCAGGCGTAGTCGTCGGCCGTCTGCCGGTGGGCCAGCGGCACGCCGTTCAGCCGTCGGACGTCGCAGGTCCAGGTGCCGCCGTGCTTGCCGTGCACCACGTGAACGGCGCTGACCTCCGCCTCGGCGCTGACACCGTAGCGGCCCAGCACCTGGTACGGGTAGGTCAGGGCATCCATGATCGTCAGAAAGCCCGTCAGCACCAGTACGACTAGCAGTCGCGGGTTTCCTCGGGGAGACGGTACGCGGCGAGGGCGGCGGTATCGTCATCGAGGCGCGCGTCGCTGTAGGCGAGCAGGTCCTGGTGCAAGTGGTCGAGGAGCTCACGAGGAGGAAGGGCGGCCCATGACCGAATGCGCTCGGTGAGTGGGTAGAAGGCTCCGGTGCGGTCCCGTGTCTCGGTAACACCGTCGGTGTACAGCAGCAGTTGGTCGCCGGGATGGAAGGACTCCACGTCGATGTGGTACTCGTCTCCGAGCAGACCACCGAGGTTGATGAGCGGTGCGGGATCGGTTGGATCCAACTCGGTGACACCATCGCGGCCGATGAGCAGGGGCGGCGGGTGGCCGCAGTTGACGATCCGGACCACGGGTTCGCGGTCGGGAATCTCGGCGAACACCGCAGTGACGAAGCGTTCCTCCATATCACTGCCTGGAAGCTGCGCGGCTCTGCGGTTCATGCTCCTCTCGATCCGGCGCGCCACCCCGGCAAGATCGGGCTCCTCGTGGGCGGCCTCCCGGAAGGCCCCGAGCATCGTCGCGGCCGTCTCCACCGCGAACAGGCCCTTGCCGCGGACGTCGCCGATGAGCAGGCGGACCCCGTGCGAGGTGGGAACAGCCTCGAACAGGTCGCCGCCGATGCGTGCTTCCGCGGCGGCTGACAGGTAGAGGGATTCCACGATGACCGGGCCGAGGCGATGGGGCACCGGTCGTAGCAGCACACGCTGCGCGGTCTCGGCCACGGAGCGAACGGTGGCGAGAGTGCGCTCCCGGCGCGTCCGGTGCGCAGCCAGAATCGTGCCGAGGGCGCCGACCAAGGCGGTGGAGACGTACACGGCCACATAGTGGCGTTCCCACAAGTAACCCACGGAGCGGCCTGCGCAGCAGGGAGTGCCGGCCAGGACGCCTTCGAACGTGACGGCGAAGATCGTGATGCCGGCGACGACGGCGGGGGTGTGGGCGAAGGCAGCGACCACGGGGAGGGCGATGAGCAGGAAGCTCACCGGCCACTGCACGGGAGTGACCGGTTCGAGCACCAGGACAGCTGCGACGTAGATGGCCGGTAGCCACCGCATCCACGCCGGCGGAGCAGGCAACTGTGCTGTGCCGCGGTCTTCGGCTCCACGACGGCCGGGCAGTTTCACGGGGCGCTCCGGTGCAGGCGGGGTCGCGGTAGTGGACGCCTTGGAGAAACGGCCCACGGCACGATGATCTGTGCCGAGGCCCGACGAAAGGCTTCGGCGGATCCCATCACGCGGCCTGCACACAAGCACTTCCGGCAGCACTTGGGCAAGGCAACCAGCCTGATGTGGTTCAGCAGCACAACCCGACCATCCAGCGAGGGCATGTCAAGACTTTTATAGCAATCCTACGACTTGAGATTTCCCTCTGTGGGCGATTCTTAGCCTGGCTGCAGGCTTGATCTTTCCCCTGGGCGGCACGGACGCGGGGTGATCGCCTTCTTCGTGCCTTCCTTTCGGGAGCCCGGTGGGCCGATATCGTGCACGTCGTGGCGTGGTGTGCGGCGGGTGTTCCTGCGACGGCGCAGCCGTCTCGGACCTGCTGGGTTCGACCGAAACTGGATCCGCTCGTCGTCGAGGTCGGCGATCGGCTGGCCGGGGGGTTGCGGGTGGAGACGTCGGCGTAGGGAGCGCCGTATGGCTGATCCGTACAGCGGCCGTACGGGTTATGACGAGCGGCGCCTGCGCGGCCGACACGTCGCCTTCGTTGTGGGCGGTGCGGCCCGCGCGTGAAGCGGGCAGGCCAGTCTCCATCGAATCGCCCCGCAAGCAAGCACAGGGCATCGTAATCTGACGTGCATTCGCTGAGACCCCACCCGTACGTGGGTCCGTGTGGTGCCCCGCGGTCCTGGGCATTGCTACGTTCTGTGCCCCTTGGCGATCGCGATATGGGGGAACACACGTGGTCGATGATCCCGGTCGGGAGACCTCTCACCAGGCAGAGGTCGCAGTCATCGGCGCCGGTCTGTCCGGCCTCGGCGCAGCCGTCATGCTGCGCAGGGCGGGATTCGAGGACATCGTCGTGCTGGAGAAGTCCGACCAACTGGGCGGGACTTGGCGCGACAACACCTACCCCGGTTGCGGCTGCGACGTGCCGTCCCTGCTGTACGAGTACTCCTTCGCGCCCGGTCCGTGGCGGCGCACCTTCGCCAGTCAGCCGGAGATCCTGGCCTACCTCCGTTCCACCGTCGCCGAGCACCGCATCGAGCAAATGATCCGCTATGGAGTCGAGGTCCGCGGCGGACGCTGGGACGCCCGGAGCGGCCACTGGCATCTCGACACCAGCGCAGGCACGTACTCCGCCCGTGCGGTTATCGTGGCCACCGGCCCTTGGCACCGGCCCCGCTACCCCGACCTGCCGGGCATGGCAGACTTCCCCGGTGCCGTCTTCCACTCAGCCCGCTGGGACCACCAGGCTGATCTGACCGGCCGCCGCGTCGCCGTGGTCGGCAATGCGGCCTCCACTGTGCAGTTCCTGCCCTCCATCCAGCGTCATGCGGCGCGCGTCGACATCTTCCAAAGCACCGCCCCGTGGGTGTTGCCCAAACCCGACCACGCACTCCCTGAGCGCCTGCGCAACCTTCTGTATCAGCGCCCCGCCCTCCGACGGCTTGCGCGGGGGCTGCAGGCCGGGACACAGGAAGCCATTGGCCTGACCCTGCGGCACCCGTGGATGCTGCCTCCCCTGGAGGCCGCAGCCCGCCTGCACCTGCGCCGGTCGGTCCGCGACCCCGAGCTGCGTCAGCACCTCACCCCACCTCATCGACTCGGCGCCCGCCGCCTGCTGACGTCCGACACTTACTACCGGGCCATCAGCCAGCCCCATGTGCGTCTACACCCCACCCGGGCCACGCGGGTGGAAGGGAACGACATCGTGGGTGGCGATGGACGACGAATCGGTGCGGACACCGTCATCCTGGCCACCGGCTTCCACATCGGCCATCTGCCCATCGCCGCCCATCTGCACGGACTGGGCGGTCAACGCCTGGCGGACACGTGGCGCGACGGACGCCACGCCTACCTGGGCACCAGCGTCAGCGGCTACCCCAACCTCTTCCTACTGCCCGGGCCGGACATCCTCCACGGCACCACTGCCGTGCCCACCGTCGTCGAAGCCCAGTTACGCCACATCACCGCCGCCCTCGCCCACTTGTGTCGCGGCGACCACGCCGCACTGGACGTGCGGCGTGAGGTCCAACACGCACACAACGCCGCCCTCCACACGGCGCTGACCACGACCGTGTACACAACCGACCATGCCAGCTACTACTTCGACGGCGCGGGCCTGAACACCTTCTGCTGGCCCTGGTCCACCCGCCGCCTGCGCCGCAGCCTTGCCGCCTTCGATCCCGCCGCCTACACGTGGTACCCGCGCGCCGCCCTCCCAGCCCAGCGCGATGCCCCGGCAACCGCCCAGACGGAACCCCAACTCCGACGCCCACCTTCCCACCTGCCCGAATGACCACCGGCAGGCTGACAGGGTAAGTCGGCTGCCTTGGGGGCCTCGGTCGAGAAGGCGGCACCCAACTGCCGTTCGAGACGGCGGATCTGCCGGCTCAGGGACGGCTGGGTGGTGTGGAGGGCTTCGGCAGCGCGGCCGAAGTGCTGGTGCTCGGCGACGATGGTGAAACACCGCACCAACCGCAGGTCGAAGTTCGCCTGAGGGAGTGGCGAGTCGGGCATGTGTCGAGCGTAACCCTCGCCTGGACGTTGACCAATGCCCAAGGGAACGCCCGAACTGCGGTGATGCGCAGAGAGTATGACGTCTTGTCAAACCATCATTGGATGCCGAGCGCTCGTTGATCGCACCGTGGAGTCACCGGCCGGGCACCGTGTGGGTGCCGAATGGGGCGGGTTGCCCCTCGCTGTGTGGAAGGAGCGCGCCATGCGTGTGTGTTCGTCACCGGCGCGACCGGATGCGTCGGTGGTGCCGCCGCCCGTGAACTCCTCGGCGCCGGGCATCAGGTACTCGGGCCCGTCTGCAGCGGCTCTAGTCGGCCTCCTCGCAGTCACGCTCGCCTCGGCCGCCCGTTCAGAGCGTCACGTGCAGCGCGAGACAGCGAGCCGGAAGCGCACACGCGGCGGCGCAACCGCAAATGGCAAGTCCGCCCACGTCAACGGCTGAACAGCCGTCTGATCTTTCGACCTGGAGGAAGCAATGACACGTTTGCAAGGACGCTCCGCCCTCGTCACGGGCGCCACCGGAGGGATCGGACGAGCGATAGCCGAGGCTCTGGCGAGGGAAGGAGCGCTCGTCGTCGTGACCGGTCGAGATGCCGGTCGCGGTACCGAGGTTGCCGGCCGCATCGGCGATCAGGGCGGACGAGCCGAGTTCGTCAAGGTAGACCTCGCCACCGACGACGGGGTACGACTCCTCGCCCGGGACGCGCTGGCCGCGGCGGGCGGACACATCGACATCCTGGTCAACAACGCGGCATACATCCTGCCTGCGCAGTCCATGCTGGAGGCCACCGAGGAGCAGATCGACCAAATGCTGGGGCTGAACATCAAGGTGCCGTTCCTCCTCACCGCGGCGCTGGTACCTGGCATGGTCGAACGTGGTGCAGGCTCGGTGATCAACATCGGCCCGATCGTCGGCTCCATCGGCCAGGCCGCCTTCGCTCTCTACGGTGCGAGCAAAGCCGGGTTGCACTCCCTGACCAAGTCCTGGGCCGCCGAACCAGGCCCCCGAGGCGTGTGGGTGAACGCCGTCCTCCTCGGTCCCACCGCCACCGAGCTGAACACACACATGCGGGAACGGGCGGAGCAGCTCACCGCCAACTACCCCGCCAGGCGCCCCGGGACCGCCAAGGAGGTCGCCGAAGCCGTGGTCTTCCTGGCCAGCGACAAGGCCTCCTACATCCACGGCGTGCTCCTTCCCGTCGACGGTGGAGCACTGACCCGGTAAGGCGTAACCGCGCCTCCCGGGCGGAGACGCAGCCCACTGACAAGGGCGGCGCCGATGCCTTGCGGGCGTCGGTGATGATCGCGACCTTCCGCACGGTGTTCGCGATCCGGTCAACGCTTGCTTTCGTCTTGTCGGCATGCGGGACTCGGGTTGCCACGCGGGACAGGAAGGGACGGCTCACCGCCCGCCGCTGTGGGCGTATCGGTAGTCGCTGGGGCTGAGGCCGTGGGCGGCCTTGAAGATGCGACTGAAGTGAGCAGGGTCCATGAAGCCCCAGCGGGCTGCTATCGATGCCACCGTGCGGTCGGCCGCGTACGGACCGGCCAGATCGCGTCGGCAACCCTCCAAACGGCGCTGCCTGATCCAGGCCGTGATCGTGGTCTGCTCCTCGGAGAAAAGCTTTTGCAGGTACCGCAGTGAGACGTGGTGTGCGTTAGCGATCCGCTCTGGGGATAGATCGGGGTCCGCCAGGTTCTGGTCGATGTAGGCGCGGACGCGCAGGAGCGTGGTACGACGAGCGGCTTGCAGATCACTGCTTGGACGTGGCCGCCGCTCGGCGAGCATCGTGGCGAGCAGGTCACCGGTGGTCCGGGAGAGACTTTCGGCGCTGTCGACGTAGTCATTGGAGTGCCTGGCCAGGCGGGTGAGGAACGGAGAGACCAGGGCTGCCACTCCTTCGGTGGCGGGGAAACGGGTCGCAGTCACCCCCACGGTCTCGCCACTGTCGAGATGCGCCAGTCGATGCGGAAGCATGAACTCCAGCATGGAGAGGTCCTCGCGGCACAAGAGCGTGTAGGGGCGGGTGGTGTCGTAGCACGCGATGTCCCCGGGGCGCAGAACCGCTTCGCGCCCATCCTGACTGATCACCGCGCGGCCACGCTCCAGTACGCCCACGAGCAGGTACTCAGCATCCGAGCGAGCGATCAGCCGTGGCGTCCGGTCGACCCGGTTGGCATCGGCCGACACTTCGGACACCCGGACGGCACCGAGACGGTCGGCCCTGATGACTCCGCGGAACGGCTCATCCTGAAGCGGTTTGACGTGAACGGGCACGAAACCGTCACAGACAACGTCCTGCCAGAACGCGCGCCGTTCCGCCACCGGGTGGTCTTGCGTCCGTAGGACGACGGTCATGGTCTCGCTCTCTCCTTCGCGTCCCCGCGTATGCCCGTTGGCGATCGCCTCAGCTTCGCCTGGCTGGGGAACGCCCCGCGCAGTCAGCGGATTCCCGTGCGCGTACCGACAATCAGCCGTGCGCGCGAGGACAAACCCCGCCAAGGGCGCGCCCGGCATATTGGAGGCGTTCGACGGGCCGCCCTTCGGAGGCGGGACGCCGAGCGAACCAGCTACCCCGCTAGGAGATAACCGATGCCTTTCGCGTCAGTCAACGGTCAGCAGTTGTGCTTCGAGGACACCGGAGGCGACGGCCCCGTCGTCGTCTTCAGTCACGGCAACCTAATGAACCGCCAGATGTGGGTACCGCAAGTCGAGGCGCTGCGCGGCGAGTTCCGATGTGTGGTCTGGGACGAGCGCCTGCACGGCCGTACCAAGGACGATGGCGCTCTCTACACCTACTGGGACTCCGCCGACGACCTTCTGGGCCTGCTCGACCACCTCGGCGTCGAGCGGGCGACCCTGGTCGGGCACTCCCAGGGCGGCTTCCTCTCGCTCCGCGCGGCTCTGCGCGCGCCCGACCGGATCAAGGCCCTGGTCCTGATCGACACCGCGGCGGTGGCCTGGCCGCAGGAGGCACTGACCCAGATGAGCGGCGTCAGCGAGGGCTTCCGTACCGGCGGACCGGATGCGGTGGCCCCCGCCCTGCTCGGCATGCTGCTCGGCGAGCCCGAGATCCACCACGACTGGCTGCGCACTTGGCACGAGCAGCCGCAGGAGCGGCTGGCCGACGCGGTGGCCGTGCTCATGGGCGTCGACGACATCTCTGCCCGCCTCGGCGAGATCACCCAGCCGGCGCTGATCGTGCACGGCCAGGTTGACCAGCCGGTCCCGCTGCCTCTGGGACAGATGCTCCGTGATCGTCTGCCGGGAGCGTCGGAACTGATCGTGGTACCAGGCGCCGGACACACCCCGAGTCTGACCCACCCCGATCAGGTCAACGGCCCGTTGAGCGCCTTCCTGCGGCACAGCGCATGAGCGGCACCGGCGGAACGTAGTCCGCACAGGGGACGCGCGCCGTCCCGGGCCGGGCACACGGCCCGGCGACAGGCGGGTCTCCGGCAGCGGTCGCCGCAGAGGCACGTGTCGATGTCCAGCGCTTGCAGGAGGGTTCGCACCATGGCCGCCGCCAGCCCTCCCGTCAACGTCACGCGCGACATCATCGTGGGCGACGGACCGCCTGGTGACTTGCTGACTGGATCGTGCGGCTGACGGCAACCCGAATGCCGAGACAGGCTACTCGCGTTCACAGTCGCCTGTTGGCGTGTGCGGTACCCCCGGCAGAGAGTTCGGGCAAGCATCAGCAGTGCGAGATGAACTGCTCGGTGAGGAGGTTGAACTCCGCGGCATGCTCCAACTGCGCCCATTTGTGGACCGGTTGAACAGGTGCGGTCGTGAGTGTGGGATCAACGAGGCCAGGTGCAGGGCGTGTTCGTGGCTGACGACCCGGTCGTCGCGGCCATGGATCAGGAGGGTCGGGGCGGTGAGGACAGCGGCCCGATGTTGGGGGCGAAGCCGGTCCAACTGGTGGTGCCAGGAGCCACGCCATGCAGCAGGACTACCGGTGGCCCCATCGGGCCTCGTTGTAGTGCAGTCTCCAGCGGTGGGTGGCTGCGGTCCGGCTGGTCGACTCGCCGCTGGGCTCTGTGGCCATGGGCGGTGCTTTCCTCTCGTGGGTGCCTGCCGGGTCGTCCCCAGTCGGCGGGACAGCGATGCTCAGGTCAGGCCGGGCGGAGCACGTCCTCACACCACTGGCGGAAGCCGGTCGCGGTGCGCCCAGAAGTAGGCGAACTACCGTCGTAGATACCGTCGTTCTGTGCCACCGCCATGTCGACCAGGCCCTGCGCGGATCCTTCGGCGGCTCCGTGCGCCAGCGCCATCGCCTTGTAGTCCGCGGCGCTGATCTGGTGGAAGCGGATCGGCCTGGCCAGCACGTCGGACATGACCTGCGCCATGTCGTTGGGGGAAAGGTCGTCGGGGCCGATCACCGGCACACTGTTCTGCCCGCTCCAGGACGCGTCGAGCAGCAGCATGGCAGCCGCCACGGCGATGTCGTGGGTTGCGACCGTCCGCAACGGCCGATCAGCGGAGTTCGCCAGCGAGAACACCCCTCGGTCCCTGATCTGCTCGGCTTGGCCGAGCAGATTCTCCAGGAAGAACGGCGGACGCAGGGCCCGGTAGCCGACCCCGGTGGCTTCGATCAGACCGTCCATCGCGAACGCGGCTGTCAGCAGCCCGGCATGGTGGCCGTACTCGTGCCCCAGGCTCGACACACCGACCACGCGCCGAACGCCGTGGCGGGTGATCGCCTCGCAGGCCGGCCGGGTGAACGCAAGGTAGTAGTCCACCGGGCGCTCGGCGCGAGGGTTCGGGGGCACCAGCCAGAACACGCAGTCGGCGTCGGTGAACGCCGCATCGACGACAGCGCTGTCGTGGTGCGACCCCGGCACGACCTCGACACTCTCGCGTACGTGCGGGGGGAGCCGCGCGGGGTCGCGTGTGATCACCCGGATGTCTTCCGGGCCGCCCACGAGGAGGTCGAGGATCTGTCGGCCGATCCGGCCGGTCGGAGTAGTGACGACGATCATGAAAATCCCGTTCCATTCGGCATCTGCCCAGTGCTGGGCGCGATGTCGACAATGCGCCCCGGCAGATGGGAACGGAAGGACCGTTCCGGTCCGGGGCGTTACTCTGACGGTAATACCGGTCGGAGGCGGTTGTCGTGGAGTCACGAGCACTGCGCTACTTCGTCGCCGTCGCCGAAGAACTCAACTTCGCACGCGCGGCCGAGCGACTGGGCATGTCCCCGCCCCCGCTCTCCCGAGCGATCCGCAGGCTGGAGACAGAGCTGGGTGTCGTCCTGTTCGAGCGGACCACGCACAGCGTCGCGCTGACCCCGGCCGGGACCGTGCTGCTCGACCAGGGCCGGATCGCGCTGGACGCCCTTGACGCCGCCACGCGACGAGCGCAACGCGCGGCAGTCCCGGAATCGAAACTCGTCCTCGCGGTCAAGGCCGACGCTGACGCCGGGTTGTTGGAAACGATCCTGGAGCGCTACGCGGCCGAGCCCGGCTCCAAGCCGATCACGATCCGGCTGTGCGGGTGGGGGGAGCAACCCGGCCTGCTGCGCCAGGGCGAAGCCGACGTGGCCCTGGTCTACGAACCGTTCGACCACACCGGTCTGGACACCGAGACAGTGGCCGTCGAGCGACTCGTGGTCGCCCTCGCCGCCACACACCCCATTGCCGCGCGGGACCGCGTCAGCCTGGCCGACCTCGGTCTCCCGGTCACCGAGCCAGGGCAACGGGCCACATACCACCGGTACCTCGGCACCGGCCGGCACTCGGCAACTGACCTGCTCCAACTGCTCAAGCTCGTCGAACTCGGCGAACTGATCACACTCCTGCCGGAATCCGTCGTCAACCGTTACCCGCGTGCGGGTGTCGTCTACCGCGATGTCGTGGACGCGCCGCCAGCGACATTGGTGATCGCGTGGCCGCAAACGTCCCGGTCGAGCGCCACCTCCGCGCTCGTCCGTGCCGCCAGTGCCGAGTGACTCGCAACCGTCCAGCAGCCAGCCAGCCGGGGGAAACGCGGCGGGCGAGCAGGCCATGCGACGCCTCGCGGGCTATGCAAGCGACTCGGCCGTGGGCGTTCCCGCTGGCAGACCGCGTACGCCGCCACAGCACTAGAGCGTGTTCGTAGTTGCGATCACGAGTTGGTGGATTCGGCCGCGCCGTGTCCCGTGGCCTGGTAGGCCAGGGGCATGGCGCGTGGCGATCTGACGGATGATGAGTGGGCCCTGGTCGAACCG